>CASDTD010000223.1 GCA_949283445.1 uncultured Coriobacteriia bacterium
CGAAAGAGCATCTCGGTCCAATCTTGTGCTTCCAGACCGCCCTGCCCCGGGTTGATGGAAACGATGGCATCGCTGGAATCAAGCTCGCCGGTGAACCACGAGTCGAGCTCCAGCGCGTCAGCCTGTCCGGACAGACCGGCCAGCGCCTGCACGACCTCCGCCTCGAGCTCGGCATCGCCTTCGGAACAGGCAAGCTCGTTGGCCACCTGCGCGTCTTCGAGCAACGAGGCCGCCGTGTCGAAGCGCTCTATTTCCCCGCGCAAATCAGCTGCGGTGCTCATGATGCGTTGGGCGCGTTCTTGGTCGTCCCAAAACCCCGCCTGCGCAGACCGCTCCTCGAGCTCGGCGAGCTTCTCGCGCTTGTCGTCGATATGCAGGTAGCTCCCGATCGTCTCGATGCGCTCCTGCAGCTCCTTCAGTTCCTGGCTATGGTTTTCAGCCATCGAAGACATTCCTTTCCCTCAGTCGTTCAAAACGTTCGTCGAAAAAGGGAAAGGTCACCTGTTCGCGCCGTGGCACTTCTTGAACTTCTTGCCGGAACCGCACGGGCACGGGTCGTTGCGCCCGACGTTGGCATACGGGTCGTCTTTGTCCTTGACAACCGTCGCAGGACGGCCCTGAGAGGGCTTGGGAACTTGTCCTGCCGCATCGGCCGCCCGCGCTGCCGCAGAGGCACCGCGCGTCATCGTCGACGTCGAATCGGGGATGTTCTCGTCGGGCGCCGAGTACGAGACGCTGGAAAGCGTCTCATCATCCTGCGTCGCGCTCGGCTCCTCCACGCGCACGGTAATCTGCAGTTGCATGACCGTGCGCAGGAAGTCCTCGTAATTCGAGGCGACCAGCGCACCGAACATGTTGTACGCCTCTTCCTTGTACTCGACCAGCGGGTCACGCTGGCCGACGGCACGCAGACCGATGCCAGCGCGCAGGTAGTCCATCTCGGAAAGATGCGCCATCCAGTGCGGGTCGATGACGCGGAGCATGACCTGGTTTTCCACCTGGCTGAACAGCTCCGGGGCAATTTGCTCGCGCTTGCGCTCGTAGAATTCGTCGATCTTCTCCGTTGCCGCCTTGACCATGCCCTGCGTCTCTTCGCCGTGGTCAAGCGTCGAAAGGTCGAACTCCTCACCCGTGAGGTCTTTGTACCAGGCATTGAGCCCCTTGAAGTCCCATTCCTCGAACACCTCGTGCGCGGGGCAGTATTCCGCCACGGCGTCGGCCACCGTGTCGTCGATGAGCTCGGGCACACGCTCGCCGTAGTCTTTGCCGTCCAGGATGCTGTTACGCTCTGCATAGATGGTCTTGCGCTGCTCGTTCATGACGTCGTCGTATTCGAGCACGCGCTTGCGCTGGGAGAAATGCACAGACTCTACCTGGCGCTGCGCGCTTTCGATGCCCTTGGTGACCATCTTGGCCTGGATGGGCATATTGTCGTCGATTTCGGTGCGCTGCATGAGGTTGCTGATCTTGTCCATGCGGTCGCCGCCGAACAGGCGCATGAGGTCGTCTTCGAGCGAGAGGTAGAACTGCGCCGAACCCGGATCGCCCTGACGGCCGGAACGGCCGCGCAGCTGGTTGTCGATACGCCGTGACTCATGACGCTCGGTGCCGATGACGGCCAACCCGCCGGCGGCGCGGACGATTTCCGCCTCACGTGCACAGGTGGCCTTGGCCTCGGCAAGCGCCTCGGCTCTCTGCTGGTCGGTCGCCTCGTCAAGGTCGATGCCCTTTTGCACGAGGATGTCGCGGGCGAGGTACTCGGGGTTGCCGCCGAGCAAGATGTCGGTGCCGCGGCCGGCCATGTTGGTGGCGATGGTGACCGCGCCCGCGCGGCCCGCCTGTGCGACGATGTTGGCCTCTTGTTCGTGGAACTTCGCGTTCAGGACGTTGTGCGGGATGCCCCTGCGCGACAGCAGGGCGCTCAGGCGCTCGGAGCTCTCGATGGACACCGTGCCCACCAGACAGGGCTGCTGGTTGGCATGGCGTTCGGCGACGTCGTCTGCCACCGCGTTGAACTTCGCGTCGATGGTGCGGTAGACCAGGTCGGGCAAATCCTCGCGGATAACGGGCCTGTTGGGCGGTATGACCTCGACGTCGAGTTTGTAGATGTCCCTGAACTCGGCGTCTTCGGTCTTTGCGGTACCGGTCATGCCGGAAAGCTTGTCGTAGAGACGGAAGTAGTTCTGCAGCGTGATCGTGGCCATAGTCTGGTTTTCGGCGCGCACGAGCTGCCCTTCCTTGGCCTCGATGGCCTGGTGCAGACCCTCGGAATAACGCCTGCCCTCCATGATGCGCCCCGTGAACTCGTCGACGATCTTGACCTCGCCGTTTTGCACGATGTAGTCCTTGTCCCGGTGGAACAGGAACTGCGCCTTCAGCGCCTGCTGCAGGTGGTTGGAAAGCTGACCGGAAAGGTCTGCGTAGATGTCGTCGATGCCCAGCAAAGCCTCCACGCGTGCCAGGCCGGCCTCGGTGGTGGAGATGGTGCGCTTGGCCTCGTCCATCTCGAAGTCGCTGTCCTTGACCAGGTGCTTGACGGCGTTGGCGAACTTAATGTACAGATCGGCGGCTTGCGAGCTGGCGCCGGAGATGATGAGCGGGGTGCGTGCCTCGTCGATGAGGATGGAGTCGACCTCGTCGACGATGGCAAACGCGTGGCCGCGTTGCACGCGCGAGTCGGCACGGGAAACCATGTTGTCACGCAGGTAGTCGAAGCCGAACTCGGAGTTGGTGCCGTAGGTGACATCGGCCTCGTAGGCCTTCTTGCGCTCGGGCGTCTTGGTGCCGTTTTGAATCAAGCCGACTTCCATGCCCAAAAAGCGGTAAATCTGCCCCATCCATTCGCTGTCGCGCTTTGCCAGGTAGTCGTTGACGGTGACGATGTGCACGCCGGTGCCGGGAATGGCGTTGAGATAGCCTGCCAGCGTCGAGACAAGCGTCTTGCCCTCGCCGGTCTTCATCTCGGCGATTTGCCCCGCATTCAAGACCATGCCGCCGATGAGCTGTACGTCGAAATGACGCAGGCCTGTGGTGCGCACGGAAGCCTCGCGCACGACGGCAAACGCCTCGGGCAGCAGCTCGTCGAGCGTTTCACCGTTCGCGTAACGCTCGCGGAACTCTGCGGTCTTGGCGCGCAGCTCCTCGTCGGAGAGCTGCTTGATTTCATCTTCCAGGTAGTTGACTTCGCCGACGCGGGCGCGGAACGCCTTGACTTCCTTGCCTTCGCCGACGGAGAGGAGTTTCGAGAAAAAGTTCGCCATATTTCTACCTTCGAATAATAGAGACTAGTCGCGCTTACTTTAGCACACGGCACATACGCGAAAGCAGATGATGCCCAACTGTCACATCCAGCCTCCACATGCGGGCGCGTCTTCATATGCGAAACGTCTTCGGGTCGAGCTTCAACAGGGTCGGGTCGATGGATATGAGCTGGTCGTAGAGCCCCTTCGTTTCGCGCGACGGGTCCAAGCCGAGCTCATCGCTCAAGAACTTGCGGCATTCGAAATACGTGCGTATAGCCCCGCAACGTTGCCCTGCGGCAATCTGCGCTTTCATGAGCGCGAAATAGGTGTCCTCTCGTTTGCTGTCCACCTCCATGCCCTTGCGCGCGAACCACAGGGCAAGGCGCGCATCGTCCATGCCCAGCGCGCACGACGACGCCGCCACCATCGAGTCGGCGAACAGGGCCTTGTAGCGCACGCGCTGGGCATCGACCCGCTTGTTCCCCACTTCGCTTGGCAGCAGATCCCCTTTGTAGAGAGATTCGAGATGCGCGTACGTGTCGAGCAGTTCGCGCGGCTGCATGTTGCTGACCAGCAGCTTCCTGCACAAGCATTCGAACTCGCCGACATCGGAGACGACGTAATGCGTGTTGACCCGGCAGAAATCGCCCACCCGCTCGAGGTAGGGGCCTTCGCCCACCGTCATCACGAGATTGCCCCACACCGTGTAGAAGTTATCCAAAGCGCGCAACCGGGCGGACTCGGGCCACAGGTCTTCGAGCAGCACATCGCGCGGCACGTCTCTGCCCTGGCTGATCACGAGCAACGTGAGCATAAGCCGGCTTTTCTTGCGCAAGTCGTTGTCGTTGATGAGACGCTCGCCAATCGTCACCTCGAAGCAACCGAACAGCCTCACGTGCATGAGTTCGACCGTCCCGCGCGCCTGCACGCGCGCTGGCTGCTCGCCGACGCTCTGGTAGAGGTGCCCGTCGACTTCCCAGGGAACATCGGCCCCACGTGCCCGGCGCTCCTTTGCCAGCATTTTGAGCATGCGCGACGCCGCCTCCAGCAAGACCATGTCGCGCTGACCGCCATCGGGCGCGCCCACGCCAAAATACCCGTTCTTCCACAAGTCGCGCACGAGCAGCGCCTCGGAAAACGAGCGCAGGCCGTCGCGGCGCATCGCTATGACGATATCGCACCCGAGAGAACGGAGCAACTTGCGCAGTTCGGGGCTGTCGACATACTCGAGAAGATGGAGGGCGAGGCGGTACGGCAGGCTCGCCTGAAACCTGTCGTGATATTCGGTGAACAAGGCGACAAGTGCCCGGACGCGCCGCTCCGACGGCGGCTGCCGTAGCTTTTCTAAGGCGCCTTGCTGCTGCGAGCCATCGGCAATGAGCGCCCGGCGCACCTCGGTATCGGTGCACAAATCGACCACGCTAGCGAGAAATTCCCCCGGCGTCACGGGAGATTGCGCCGCTGCATAAGTGCCCTTGCCGTGGACAGCCGTCGCGCCCGAACCGAAAGCGGCCAGCGCCAGATACGCCGCAAGCTGCGCTGTCGTCTCCGGCTCGTCTGCACCGGCGGCCCCTGATGGGCCAAACACCTGCTGGGCAAGATGGCAGGCCTCGAGCTCGTCACCCTGCAGCCCGCACGCCCACGCCCTCAACGCCCGCAAGCGGGGCAGCTCCGAAAACGCGTCGTCCTGACATCGAGACAACAGGCGCTCCACCACTTCGTAATGCCCTTGGTCGAGCAGCTCCCAGCCGCGCGAGACCAGCCAAGCCGCACAATGCTTGTCGGCGCAAAACAGCGAGAGCAGGCTTTCCGCACGCTGTACCTCTCCCCGGTCGAAGAGCAGCGCGATGGCGCGTTCCGCCAGAGGGACCGTACCCCCGAGCACCTGCCTGGCGGGTTCCGTACCCTCGAGCGCGACGGCGAGGAGCTCGGGAGCCAAATCGCCCACGTCGAATTTCGCGGCGCCCGTGTCGATACCGAGAAACGGGTATTCGCGGGCGAGTATGGCCCTGTCATCAGAACCCAAGGCCGTCTCAAGACGCTCGAGCTCGCCAAACGAGCCTTTCCCCAACACGAGAACGGAAAACGCGCATGCGAAAAACGACGCTGGCAGACGTTCCTCGAAAAAGCCCCTCAGGCACCGCTTCGCCTCGTCTTGCGGGTCGTCGCTCCAGACGACGGCCGCCGCGCGCCCCATGAACAGCCGCCGTGCCCGTCTCCAGTCGCGCAGCGCGAGCGCCTTGGCTTCGGGCGCCAAACTTCCACCATGCGCGTCGAACAGCTCCGATTCGGTTACCAGCATGTCGGATGCCCCGATGAACAGGCAGTCGGGTTGTACATCGTGCAGGCAGTCAGTCGAAGGCAGCGTGGTGACGACGACCTCCACGCCCTTGACCAGCAACTTGTCCAAAAATGTGGCGAGCTTCTGCAGGCGTTGTTCGTGCAGCCAGGGCAAATCGTCGATGACGACAAGGGCAGGCACCTCGCCGGAACGCGTGACGCCCTGAATACCTCCCTCGTCGAGCGCGATGAGGAAATCGGGCTGACTGGCATCGACCCAGCAGACCTCCTTTCCCGCGAACAACCGCGCTGCATACTCGCGGGCGAGCATGGTCTTGCCGAAACCATGTGGCGCCGTGACGAGCCTCACAACCCCTCTGTCCTGCAGCATGAGCGATATGAGCCGGTTTCTTCTCGCCGGGCGGTCTGCTTGCGCATCTTCGGCAGCAGGACGCTTCGTCTTCTGGTTTTTCGTCATGTCATTCACCTCCTGACGCGAAAAGCCGCAAGACCAGCTGAGACACCGGGTTTTCCGGATCAAGCGCTATCGACGCAGAAAGCAGCAGCAACACGACACCCAACACGCCGAACACGGCCGCGGCGAGCAGCACGGCACGATGAAACCTCGCAACGCCCGTGTCATGCGCTGCCAGCTCGCGCACCTGCCAGATGCGCCGCGCGATATCGGGCCGATCCCCCAGCTTCGGCGCTCTGGGAACCCTCACGCTCACGCCGCCGTCCTCCAGTCCTCCGACATTCCGTACGAGAAGAACCATAGGAGTCGAAGGCGTGCCGGCGCACGAGAAAGTTCTTTCTTTACCTGCGTGTTTTTCGATTCATGAAACAAATAAACTTCATAGTATGAAAAGAACAAAGTGCCCGCCACGCTCAAGCACGTTCAACGTATCGTGCACATATGCGCAAAACGCGCGCAGCGAGCGCACATGCAACACGCGACGTCACGAAGCGCGCGCTTCGACAGCCACCTGGAATTCCGTCATATTGCGCCACAGGCGCTTGGGAACGAGCGATCTGCGCAGGTCGGGGTTGTACCGCTGCTCGTTCGAGACGGCGTCGTAAAAGCATTTCCAAAGCTGTCTGTACGACAGCTCGTCGCAGCTGCGGTCAGGAACGGTCAGCATGTCGGTGAGCACCAAGGCCGTCGC
>CASDTD010000224.1 GCA_949283445.1 uncultured Coriobacteriia bacterium
GCGAACTTCTATTACACCTCGTTGTGGAACAAGGTGTTCCGCCGCTCCATCATCGAAGAGCACGGCATGCGCTTCGACACGTCGATGCAGTTCGGCGAAGACCATGTCTTCATCCTCGAGTACCTGCATTTCGTCGAGCGCATCGCCTTGATTCCGCAGGCGCTGTACTATTACGTCGACAACGCTGGCAGCCTGGTGCACCAGGGCATGAACCCGGTGGGCGTAGTCAAGATGAAGTACAACACCTACCTGCCCTATTTACGTCTGTTCAGGAAACTGGGGGTGTACCGCAGGATCGTCGACCGCCCCAAGCTGTACAAGTTCATCTTCTGGCCGGCCACGGACGCCTTCGTGAAATCGGGTGCCGAACCGCTGGACACATCTGTCATTCCCGGGTGAGTGCGTATGCCACGTGAAGCGAAAGCGAAGAAGCGTGAACGCGCTTTGGAAGTCTGCCGTCGTATGGGGGAGCTCTACCCTCAGGCAACGCCGGCGCTCCATTTCAAGAACCCCTTCGAATGCGTCATCTCCGTTGCCTTGTCCGCGCAGACGACGGACGCCAACGTGAATCGCGTGACGCCCGAGCTGTTCGAGAAATATGGCACGCCGGAAAAGATGGCGGCCGCCGACGTCGAAGACATTGAACGCATTATCCATTCTGTGGGCTTTTTCCGCACCAAGGCGAAAAACTGCGTCGAATGCGCGCGTATGATCATGAGCGACTTCGGCGGCGAGGTGCCGCAGACCATGAAGGAGCTGCAGAAGCTTCCCGGTGTGGGGCGCAAGACGGCTAACATCGTCATGAATGTGAGCTTCGGGAAGTGCGAGGGCATCGCGGTGGACACGCACGTGTTCCGCATCGCGCACAAGCTCAAGCTCTCCAGCAAGAAGACGCCGGGTGAAACCGAGGCCGACCTGCTCGACCTTCTGCCCGAAGAGCTGTGGACCGACGTCAACGACCAGTGGATCAGGTTCGGGCGGGAATGGTGCATCGCGCGCAGGCCCCGTTGCGTGGAATGTCCGCTGCACGATATCTGTCCGAGCGCGGGAAAGTGACCTGAGACGATATGAAACTCGAAGAACTCGAAATCGGCCAGAGTGCCTATATCGAACACGTCGGGGGAGAAGGTGCCCTGCGTCAGCACTTCCTGGACATGGGCGTCATTCCCGGGGCGTGCATCACGTTTGTGAAGTACGCGCCGATGGGCGACCCGATGCAGTTTCTCGTGCACGGCTACGAGCTCACGCTACGCAAGGACGATGCCGCGAAAATCGAGGTCTCGCTTACCAACGCCTGCCCGGTCGAGCCGGTTTCCCTCGAGAAGCTCGGCACCTACCGCGTGGAGCACCCCGGTCTGGGCGAGGGCGGGCGCTTCCACGACGCGCAAGACGAGCATCCACTGCCCGACGACCAAACGCTGACGTTCGCGCTCGCCGGCAACCAGAACTGCGGCAAGACGACGCTGTTCAACCAGCTCACCGGGTCCAACCAGCACGTCGGCAATTTCCCTGGCGTGACGGTGGACCGCAAGAGCGGCGTCATCAAGGGGCACCCGAACACCGAGGTTGTCGACTTGCCGGGCATTTACTCGATGTCGCCGTACACCACCGAGGAAGTGGTGTCGCGCCAGTACATACTCGACGAGAGGCCCACGGGCATCATCAACATCGTGGACGCCACCAACATCGAGCGCAACCTGTACTTGACCATGCAGCTCATGGAGCTCGACGTGCCCATGGTGCTGGCTGTGAACATGATGGACGAGATGCAGCGCAACGGCGGGTCCGTGCGCATCAACGAGTTGGAATCCGTGCTCGGCATTCCGGTCGTGCCCATCGCCGCCGTGCGCAACGAAGGCGTCGACGAGCTCGTCGCCCACGCGCTGCACGTCGCGCGGTATCAGGAACCGCCGCTGCGCCAGGACTTCTGCGACAAAGACGACCACGGCGGGGCCGTGCACCGCGCGCTTCACGGCATCATGCACCTCATCGAAGATCACGCCGCCCGCGCGGGCATACCCGTGCGCTTTGCCGCGACCAAACTTGCGGAAGGCGATGCGTGGGTGCGGCAGGCGCTGGGGCTTACCGAAAACGAGCTCCAGATGATCGACCACATCATCGTGCAGATGGAACAGGAGCGTGGGCTGGACGCGGCGGCGGCCATCGCCGACATGCGCTTCTCGTTCATCAGGAAAGTCGTCGCGGCGACGGTGGTCAAGCCTCCCGAGAGCAAGGAGCAGACGCGCAGCCGCAAGCTCGACCGCATCCTCACGGGCAAGTACACGGCCATCCCCGCGTTCGTCGTCATCATGGCGCTCGTGTTCTGGCTCACCTTCAACGTCATCGGCGCCTGGCTGCAAGACCTGTTCCAGATGGGTATCGACTGGGTGACAAACGCTGCGGACGCCGCCATGACGGCCGAAGGCGTCAACCCTGTGGTGCATTCGCTCATCATCGACGGCGTGTTCAACGGTGTGGGCACGGTGCTCGTGTTCTTGCCGCTCATCGTGACCATGTTCTTCTTCCTCTCGTTGCTGGAAGACACGGGCTATATGGCGCGTGTGGCATTCGTCATGGACAAGCTGCTGCGCAAGATCGGCTTGTCGGGGCGTTCCATCGTGCCGATGCTCATCGGCTTCGGGTGCACGGTCCCTGCGGTCATGGCCACGCGCACGCTGCCGTCCGAGCGCGACCGCAAGCTCACGATTCTCATCACGCCGTTCATGAGCTGCTCCACCAAGCTGACCATCTACGGTTTCTTCACGGCCGCGTTCTTCCCCGGTCATGGCGCCATCGTCATGGTGGGGCTGTACTTCATCGGCATCGCGATTGGCATCCTCACGGCGCTCATCGCGCACAAGGGCCCCTACAAGGGCGAGGCGGTGCCGTTCGTCATGGAGCTGCCCAACTACCGTCTGCCGGGCGCGGGCAACGTCGCGCGTCTGCTGTGGGACAAGGCCAAGGAATTCCTGCAGCGCGCTTTCACAGTCATCTTCGTCGCCACCATCGTCATCTGGTTTCTGCAGACCTTCGACTTCTCGCTGACGATGGTGACCGATTCGCACGACAGCATCCTCGCCGCTATCGCGGGTGCGCTGGCGCCGCTGTTCGCGCCGCTGGGCTTCGGCGACTGGCGCATCGTCACGTCGCTCATCACCGGCTTCATGGCCAAGGAGGTCGTCGTCGCCACCATCGGCGTGCTGTTCGGCTCCACGGCCGCGCTGGCTACCGTGCTCACGCCGCTGTCCGCTCTGGCGCTTCTGGTGTTCTGCCTGCTCTACACGCCGTGCGTCGCCGCCATCGCCTCCATCAAGCGTGAGCTGGGGTGGAAATGGGCGGTTGGGATCATTGTGTTCCAATGCGCGGTGGCGTGGGTCGCGGCGCTCGTCGTGCGGCTCATCGGCCTGGCGCTGGGCTTCGCGTAAGGCATGGTGACAAACGGCTCGGGCACTTGTCGCGGTGACACATGCCCGGTCCTTTTGTCACGCTGCGGAATGTGGCTCCGCCCCGTTCCTCTGCAACGAAGATATCGCTTTGCCCGAAGGTTAACCATCGGTAAAACCGCGTGCCGTTGACGGCTTCATGCGGCTATAATCTCCACTCGGTGAATTTCCCGCGTGCGCAGCGGTGCGCACGCGTTATCGGTGCCGCGCGTCAGCGGCGGAAATGGAGCGAACATGGCTGAAAACATCGGGACGACCTGCGTGCAAGGCGGCTACCATCCGGGCGACGGGGACCCCCGTCAGGTGCCCATCTACCAGTCCACGACGTGGAAGTACGACACGTCCGAGCACATGGGCAGGCTTTTCGACCTCGAGGAAAGCGGATATTTCTACACGCGTCTGCAAAACCCCACCAACGATTACGTGGCGGCCAAGATTGCCGAGCTGGAAGGTGGCGCGGCGGCCATGCTCACCTCGTCGGGGCAGGCGGCCAATTTCTTCGCCGTCTTCAACATCGCCGGTAACGGCGACCACGTGGTCGCGAGTTCTGCTATCTACGGCGGCACGTACAACTTGCTCGCGCACACCATGAAGCGCATGGGGCTGGAGTGCACGTTCGTCGCGCCCGACTGCACGGACGAGGAGCTCGAAGCGGCGTTCCAGCCGAACACGAAAGCCGTGTTCGGCGAGAGCATCGCAAACCCGGCGCTTGCCGTGTTCGACATCGAGCGTTTCGCGCAGGCGGCGCACGCACACGGCGTGCCGTTGATCGTGGACAACACGTTTCCCACGCCGGTGAACTGCACGCCCATTGCCTGGGGCGCGGATATCGTCACGCATTCCACCACCAAGTACATGGACGGCCACGGCGCTACCGTGGGCGGTGCCATCGTGGATTCCGGCAATTTCGACTGGATGGCGCACGCGGACAAGTTCCCCGGCCTCACCACGCCCGACGAGAGCTATCACGGCGTTGTCTACGCGGAAAAGTTCGGGCAGGAAGGCGCGTTTATCACGAAGGCGACCGCGCAGCTCATGCGTGATCTTGGCTGCATCCAGAGCCCGCAACACGCGTTTTTCCTGAACAGCAGCCTGGAAAGCTTGCACGTGCGCATGGCACAGCACTGCAAAAACGGCCTGGGCGTGGCGGAGTTTTTGCAACAGCACCCCAAGATTCGCTTCGTGAACTACCCCGGCCTTACCAGCGACAAGTACCATACGCTTGCCCAGAAGTACATGCCCAAGGGCACCTGCGGTGTCGTGAGCTTTGGCTTTGTGGGCGGCCGTGCGGCGGCGGAGACTTTCATGAAGAACTTGAAGCTCGCGCAGATCGCCACGCACGTGGCCGATGCGCGCACCTGCGTGCTGCATCCGGCCAACGCCACGCACCGGCAGATGAACGACGAAGAGCTCGCGGCGGCCGGTGTTGAGCCGGATATGGTGCGCTTGTCCTGCGGTATCGAAGACACCGACGACCTCATCGCCGACATCGCCCAGGCGCTCGACGCCTGCTAGCTCGCACGTAAAAGGCGCGCTCATGAAGCTCACGGTCATCGCCGTCGGCAAGCTCAAGGAGAAGTTCTGGAAGGCTGCTGTCGACGAATACGCCAAGCGCCTGGGCGCGTACGCTTCCTTGAAGATCGTCGAGGTGGCCGACCGCGACCCGGGCACCTGCGGCGGGCAAGACCATGCGATGGAACTCGAGGCCGCCGACATTTTGAAGGCCGCCGGCTCCAGTCACGTCGTCTTGCTCGCCATCGACGGGAAGCAGCGTTCGAGCGAGGGGCTGGCCCGGCGCCTGGATGCGCTCATGCTTTCCGGGAAAAGCGATATCGTCTTCGTTATCGGCGGGTCCACGGGCGTGGCGCCCGCCGTGCGCTCCCGTGCCGACGAGACGCTTTCTTTCGGGCCCATCACGCTGCCGCACAATCTGGCGCGTATAGTATTGCTCGAACAGGTGTACCGCGCGTTCAAGATCATGCGCGGCGAGCCGTATCACAAGTAAACGCACACGACCCCCGGTACGTTCATGCTCATAGACAGATTGCAACGCAAGCTTTTCGCGGCGCCGGTGCTGGCGCCCGTCCTTGGCAAGTTGGATGCCGCAGAAGACGTGTCCGTGGGGCTCGTCGCTTCCGCACGTCCGTTTCTCGTCGCGTCTTTGTACGCGCGCGAGCCGCGGCCCATGCTGGTGGTCGTGAGCGGGGAAGAGGCGGCGGAGCGCTTCGCGCATGCCGTGGCCGCGTACGTGGGGCGCAAGAACGTTCTCGTTTTGCCCGAGCGCTGCGATATGCCCTGGTCGGACAAGCAGCCCGACCTCAAGGTGGTCGGTGCGCGCACGCAGGCCATCGGCGCGTTGGCGCTGGGGCGTGCGGTCATCGTCGTGGCATCTGCACGCGCCTTGCTGCGCACGGTGGCGCCGGCTTCGGGCAACGTGTTCTCGCCGTTGGTCATCACACGTGATGAAGGCGTGGCCGACGGGGCAACCGGCGAGTTGCTCGCATACGAGGAAGTTCCCGAGCAACTGACGGCGCGCGGGTACAAGCGGCTCGAAGAGCTGGACGGGCCGGGCACGTTCACGGTGACCGGTGACACGATGGACATTTACGCGGCCGGGCAGACGGCGCCGGTGCGCGTGGAGTT
>CASDTD010000225.1 GCA_949283445.1 uncultured Coriobacteriia bacterium
CGACATCCCCGTGCTGCGCGCGTTTTGCGAGGAACATCTTGATGCGTCGTGAGCGGACGCGAAGGCAAGTGTGAAACGAGCGCGGAAACACGCTCTGGACGAAAGGACGTTTGACATGACAAGAAGGGAACTTGACCGCAGGGCATTCGTGAAGACCGCGGCGGCGCTTGCTGCAGCTGTTTCTGCTGGCGGCCTGCTTTCCGCCTGCGATATGAAGCCGGCCAACGAGGATTCCATTACCACGGGCGAAGACGGCGGCGCGCCGGTCGACCCGGAGGCGCTGCCCAGCTCCACGCTCGTCGTCTACTATTCCGCTACGGGTAACACGAAAGCGGTGGGGGACGCCATCGCCGAGCATCTGGATGCCGACGTCTTCGAGCTGACGCCGGCAGATCCGTACACTCAGGCAGACCTCGATTACAACGACGATGACAGCCGCGTGAGCCGTGAATACGTCGAGTACGTGCGCACGGTCGAGCTGGTCAAGGCCACGCCCGACGGCTTCGAGGGCTACGATACCGTGTTTCTGGGCTACCCCATCTGGTGGGGTGAGAACTCCTGGGTGGTCAACAATTTCGCCATCGAAAACGACTTCGAGGGCAAGACCGTCATCCCGTTTTGCACGTCGGCTTCCTCGCCCATCGGCACAAGTGCCGAAGACCTCGCTGCCATGGCGGGCACGGGAAAATGGCAAGACGGAAAGCGCTTTGCCAGCGGCGTTGCTGCCGAAGACGTCACCGCGTGGGTGGACGGGTTGGGCGTGTCGTAACCGTCCCGTTACGATGCGTGCCGTTCGCGTGATGGCGTGGCGCTCGTCGCCGTGGGCGGGTAGAAACGCGCGGTGCGGCGTGCCAGAATACGGGGCAGACAACATGACGCAACGCGCCGTCAAGGTCGTGCCCCAACATCTTCAGTCCTCATAGGAACCGCCGCTGCGCAAGCGCATGCAGGGTGGTCCTACGTTCTCTTGCAGGATGCTCTCGGACAGCCGATGACGGCATCAGGGAGAATCGAGGTACGTATGGGGCTGACCCGTCAGCAAATCGTGATGCTCGTCATCATGATCTTCGGAACGTTCGTGACCGTCTTGAACCAGACCGTCGTCACGCCTGCCCAGCCGGCCATCATGGCGGAAATGGGCATCGACGAGGCTGCCGTGCAATGGCTGACCACTGGCTTCACGCTCGTGAACGCCATCATGATTCCCGTCACGGCCTACCTTACCGACAAGCACTCGACCAAGCTGCTCTTCATCATCTCGCTGGCGATTTTCGCCATTGGCAGCTTCATGGCCGCCGTCGCGCCGAACTTCGCGGTGCTGCTCGTCGGCCGTTTGCTGCAGGCCGCCGGCGCCGGCATCCTCATGCCGATGGTCATGACCGTGCTCATGCTCACCTTCCCGCCGGAACGCCGCGGCTCGGCCATGGGCATCTTCGGTATCGTCATCGCCTTCGCACCTGCCATCGGCCCGTCTGCATCTGGTCTGGTCATCGACAACTACGGCTGGCGCGTGCTGTTCTACGCCATCACCATCCTCATTGCCATCGTCATCCTGGCCGCGCTGTTCATCTTGAAAAAGACCGAGCCCATCAATCCCGACGCCCAGCTCGACAAGCTTTCGGTCGTCCTGTCCACGGTGGGCTTCGGCGCGCTGCTCTACGGCTTTTCCACCATCGGTTCCGTGGGCGTCAACCTCATGGACTCCATCATCACGCTCGTCGGTTTGCTGGTGCTGGTGCTGTTCTTCCGCCGTCAGCTCAAGATGGAGCACCCCATGCTCAACGTGCGCGTGCTGAAGGTGCGCCGTTTCCTCATCGGCACCGTCATCGGCATGATCGTGCAGGCCTCGCTTCTGGCCGCCGGCGTGCTCATGCCCATCTACTTGCAGAGCTACATGGGCTATTCGGCGACGGTTTCCGGCCTGGTCCTCATGCCGGGCGCCATTCTCATGGGCATCATGAACCCGTTCGCCGGGCGCTTGTTCGACAAGTACGGCCCGCGCGCGCTTGCCATTACCGGCCTGGCCATTCTCACCATTTCCACGGTGGGCTTTGCCACGCTGACCAGCACTACCAGCATCGGCTGGCTCGTCGTCATCTACACCGTGCGTATGTTCTCGATGTCGTTGGTCAACATGCCCATCACCACTTGGGCCATGAACGCGCTCGATAACAAGGTTCTCAACCACGGCACGTCCGTGAACAACACGCTGCGTCAGGTGTCCGGCTCGCTGGGCACGGCGCTGTTGGTTTCCATCGACATGGCGGTTGCCGGTGCCATGTCGGGTTCCATGGCACCGGTGCAGGCGGGCATCTTGGGCATCAACGCGGCGTTTTTCACCGCTGTGGTGCTGTCGGCCATCGCGCTGGTGCTCACCATCGTCTTCGTGAAGAACAAGCCGGGCGAGGAGGCGCAGGCCGACCCAAACGGCGAGCAGCGCAGCCTGCTGGAGAAGATCATGAAGCGCGACGTGTACTATCTCCCGGAGGACGCGACGGTCGTCGAGGCCATGCGCCTGTTCGTCAAGTACGGCATCAGCGGCGCGCCCGTCGTGAGCGCGGACGGCAAGGCCATCGGCTTCATCTCCGACGGCGATATCATG
>CASDTD010000226.1 GCA_949283445.1 uncultured Coriobacteriia bacterium
GCGCTGATGCCGAACAGGCGCGTCTTGAACGCACGCACCAGGTACGGGAAGATCAGACCGCACAGAATCGTGCCGACGCCGCAGCAGTTGATGACCAGCGCCGCCTCGGAAGGGCCAGCCAGCTGACGGGCGTCGAGTACCGTGGAGGTAACGACCTGCACCGTGACCACGCAGGTCCAGCAGGCGAGCGCAAACAGCGCATAACCCCAGATGGCGTGCGGCACCGGCTCCTTGGGAGCGTTTTTGTCCAGCGCCGGCTCGTCGCTTTCCTTGGCCCGGACGATCCACTTGGCCTCGGGCATCAAGAACAGCGCGATGAAGAACGGGATAAGGCCGATGAGATAGGCCAAGAACGAATAGTTCCAGCCGATTTCGGTCAGGTAACCCGCGATGGTCGTGTAGAGCAGGTTGAAGATGAACTGGATGGTGATGCCGAAACCCAGCAACCTCGAGCGCTTCTCGCCGTCGAAAAACGCGATAATCGTGGCGTTGCCGACGGGGAACATGATGCCCAGACCAATGCCGACGATGACACGTGAGAAGATAACGAACAGGTAGTTCGTCGTCTCCGGCATCAAGAACGGAAACGCGCCACCCAATGACATCACAAGAATGCCGACGAGCGCTGCGGGCTTGAAGCCCACCTTGTGCAGGATGCCGCCCATGAAGATGCTGACCGGGACGGACAAGATGCCGGTAACGGAGTTCGCGAACATGATGGTCGTGACGTCCGTACCCACGAAATGCTGGCTGAATGCCGCGATGGACGGCGTGAGGATAGCAAACTCGCTCATGCAACAGAACAGGGCGAGAATGCCGATGATGTTGGCGGTGGAGAGTTCATCGCCCGACATGATCTTCCTTCCCATAATCCCTCCTTACGATTATCTCCCAAGTTGCGGGAGAGCGGGAAGTCGTGGTGCGGCAGCCGTTCGGAACATGCGAAAACACATCCCGAGAAATTGCCGCCGCATAGCAATCCTCCCCGGCCGCTGTGGCCGGGGAGGACCGTTCAAGCTAGAAGCTCGCTGCGTTTACTCGCAGGGAGCCCACATGACCTGCTTGGGCTTCTTGGCGAGCTCGGCGGCCATCTCCTCGATGGTGCCGAACCTCATGCAGTCGCCCAGGCAGTTGTGCACGCAGACCGGCTCGCGGTTGCGCTCCAGGCGGCTGGCGCACAGGTCGCACAGGTCGGTCGGGACGGGCACGTTGTTGAAGTTGAAGGAATGGCCCTGGTCATCCTCTTCGCTCTTCTGCCAGGGGCCGTCCACGTAGAGCTTGATGCCCCACTTGCCGACGCCGAAGTCGTGCTCCTCCTTGCAGCCGACTTCGCAGGAGTGGCAGCCCGTGCAGTACTCGTAATCGATGAGAAGTGCGTACTTAGGCATTTTCTAGTCCTCCTTAACGGCGATGGCGTCCGTGTGAGCCTCGTTGAGACCGAAACGCTCGTAGAACGCGTTGATGTCGAGGTCGAGGTTCTCGTCGATGGGCTCGACGTTGCAGCAGTTGCATTTGTACGGAGCGCCCAGGCCGAGGTTGTTGTTGTGATGCTCGGGCACGAGGTCGTTGCAGTTGGACTGGAACACGCCGAACAGGTTGGGCTCGGAGCCGTCCTGCTCGGGGAACCACCAGCCATGCTGGGCCTCGACGTGACCGGTGCGGACCTTCTCTGTGACCTTGGCCTTGTACTTGGCCTGGCCGTACTGGTTCCAGATGCGGACCCACTGACCGTCGGTGATGCCAAGCTTCGTGGCATCGGCAGGGTTGATCTCCAGCAGCGGGTTCGGATCGATCTCGCGCAGGATGGCAACCTCACGATGCTCGGAGTGGAAGGAGGTGAAGCGACGTGCACCCGTGGAGAGGATGAACGGGTACTTCTCCATGATCTCCTCGTGCGGAAGGTCGCGGGAAGCCCACTTCTCCTTGTTGCCCGGCTTGATGAACGGGCTCTCCGGAATCTCCTTCATGGCCTCGATGGCATGCGGATCGGGGATACGCGGCGCCTGATCGGGCTCGTAGTAGTAGGGCAGCGGATCCATGCCGTTCTGGTTGTACATGGACGACCACAGCTCGACACGGCCCGTCGGGGTCAGGAAGCCCGGCTGTCCGTCAGGACGCAGCTTGCCGATCTCGTACTTGCGGTAGTAGACCTTCCTCTTGAACTTGACCAGGCTCTGGACCTCGTCGAACTTATGACGGCCCTCGAGGCGGTTCTTGTTGAGGTAGTCGTGATAGTCGGGGTACTTGTTGTGCGCGAAGCAGGCCTTCGGGTCATCCGGGAACATGTTGGCCATGCGCTCGGCCAGCAGGCAGTAGATCTCGAGGTCGGCCTTGGCCTCGCCGACGGTGATGGCCTTGTTGCCGCAGCCCGTGGTGATGGAAGCTCCGCCGTAGTGCGTGCGGTTGACGCCGTCATGCTCGGCCACGGTGCTGATGGGCAGGAAGACGTCGCAGCAACACTGGATGGTCGGGGTGATCATGATATCGGTGCCGAACGCGAAGCCCTCTTCGGAGCCGTAGGAACGCACCAGCGCGTCATGCCAACGCGAAGGCTCGGCGGAGTTGGTCGGCGCGAGCAGGTTGGTGTTGGCGATCCAGCCCATGCGGATGGGGTACGGCTCGTCGGTCTCGAGAGCGTCCAGCGCGCAGTCTGCCTGGCAGCCCGTAATCTGGTTGCAGTACAGCGGGTACTGGTCCATGCCGATGCACTCGTTGCGCTCTTCCTCGGTCATCTGGTACCAGCCCTCGGTGATGAACGCACGCGTGTCGGTGTCGTTGGCACCGCCGCCGCTCTTCATCTCGTCGGTCATGTCCTCGGGCTGAGACAGGTCGGCGATGATGTTGCCGCCCGGCACGTCCAGGTTGCCGGTGATGGCGACCATGGCGAGCATGCAATGGCCGGCCTGCATGCCGTTGGTGTTCTGGTCGAACGCCAGACCCCAAGCGATGGAGGCAGGCTTGGCGGTTGCGTACTCGCGAGCCAGCGTGTAGATGTCCTCGACGGGCACCTCGCAGATTTCAGCGGCCTTCTCGGGCGCCATGGCGCTGACGCGCTCCTTGAACTCGTCGAAGCCGTAGCACCACTTGTCGACGAAGTCGTGATCGTAAAGGTCCTCGTTGATGATGATGTTGCAGAAGGCCATGGCCAGCGCGGCATCCGTGCCGTTGCGCGGGCGCAGCTGCAGCTCGGAGCGGCTGGACAGCCAGTTGATGCGCGGGTCGATGGAGAACAGACGCGCGCCACGCTTCATCAAGTCGATGACGGAATGGCCGAAAAAGCCGTCCGGGTTGGACTCGAGCGGCGCCTTGCCCCACATGACGATGATTTCCGGCACCTTGAACTGCGGGTCGTCATAGCCACCCTCGAGGCCGCCGGCATAGTCGATTTCCGGATACAGAGCGCCCAGAATCATCTGGGAGGCCATGTTACGCGGCTGATAGCAGGCGTAGCCGGACTGGGTGTAGGCCAGGTTCGGGGTGCGGAAGATGGAGAGCTGGAAGTCCTGGGACAGCATGCCGTCACGGCCAGTGCCGACGTGGATCATCATGGTCTTGCGGCCATACTTTTCAGTCAGACGCTTCCAGTTGTCCATGATGAGGTCGAGAGCCTCGTCCCACGTGCAGCGCTCCCAAGCGTCGGCCTGACCGAGCTTGTCATGGTCGCGCTTCATGGGGTAGACGACACGGGAAGGATTGTAGACGTAGTCCTTCAGCGCGATGCACCTCGGGCACAGACGCCCGCCAGTCGTCGGATCGTTCTCGTCGCCTTCGACATGATCAAGCTTGCCGTCCTTGTCGACGTAGATCTTGATGCCGCATCCCACCGGGTGGCATCCCGGAGGAGACCAGACGGAAGAACGGACAACCGTGAACTCACCCTCCTGGTACTTCCAAGGCTTACCGAGGTCGTTCTCAAACTCCATAACGGTACTCCAAACTAGTAGACTAACTTTTCCTCAACTCAACGGGCGGGACGCTCGTCACGTCCGAAGGGAACTCACACCCCGCCCGAGAAGTTCGAACAGTGACGGGACGCTCTCGTGCGCCCCTGTAGGCTCCTTAGGCCTGCTGCGCGGCCCTCTTGGCGTCGCGGCGCTTGATGACGATGAGCAGCGCGAGCGAACCGAGGAACAGCACGGCGCCGGTTGCGGCGAGCATGCCCGTGGCAGCGCCCCAAGCGGAGGCGACCAGCGCACCGACGACGCCGAACAGGATGCCGCCGACGCACTGACCCAGCGACATGAGCGTGGAAGCCACGGATGCCAGCTGCGGACGCGGGGCGATTTCGGCGACCATCGTGAAGAAGATGGCCGGCACGACGCCGTTGGCCAGGCCGAAGACGATCAGCCAGACGGTGAGCATGCCCGGGGTGATGATGTAGGCGAAGATGAACGCGATGCCCTGGATGGCGGCGAAAATCACGAGGATGGTCAGACGGCCCGTGTTGGACACGACCTTGTTCATCACGAAGCCGATGACGATGCCGGCGATGATGACGGAGATGTTCAGGATGTTCATCTGCGCGTTAGCAGCGCCCTGGTCCATGCCCATGGTCTGCACCATGTACAGCGTCTCGAAGTTCATGACGCACGCGGTGCCCAGGGAGAACGCGGCAAACGCGATGAAACCGATCCAGCAAGACAGGCTCTTGAAGCCCTCGGAAACCTTCGGCTTCTCAGCGTTGGGGTCCTCTTCGGCCTCGAGATAGGAGACCTGCGGCTTGCGCACGGCGATGGCGAACGCGACGGTCACGATGACGAGCAGCACGACGACGTACCAGAAGACGTTGTGGTAGCTGTTCGGGTCGCCGACGTTGAAGAAGAAGCCGGAGGTGCCCATGATGAACAGGGACCCGATGGGAACCCACACGGAGAAGATGCCGTTGGGAAGACCGCGCTTGGAGGGCGGGAACCACTCCGAGAACAGAACCGGGATGACCGTGCCGATGCAGGCATAGCCAACGCCCTCGATCAGGCGGCCGACGAGCAGGATGTCATAGCTCGTGGCGAAAGCGCTGATGATGGCGCCGATGAGCGCGCAGGCCATGACCATGAGCGTGGACTTCTTGGTGCCGAACTTCAAGATGATGCTCGCGGCGAAGAACGAGAGCACGAAACCGACGTAGCCG
Organism: uncultured Coriobacteriia bacterium; assembly: GCA_949283445.1. The sequence goes on from CASDTD010000226.1 coordinate 5,129, forward strand.
TTGACGGACATGAGGAAGCTCATGTTCGTCGTGTCCATGCCCAGAGCAGGCAGCACCAGCGAAGACGTCGCTGGCAGCTTGTTGTTGTTCACCGAAATCAGAATGGAGCAGATGATCGCGACGATTGCCACGACCCAGGCCTTGCCGCTCTGATTGATTTCGGCTTTCTTTGCCTCTTCAGTCATATCCTTCCTTCTTTCCTTTCAAGCGGCTCTCCACCGCTTTGGTTTGGAGGCTTATCACGAGGCGACCGTGAAAGCCTCTTCTTGTCGGGCGGTCGAGCCGGGGCTTTTGCCCCCGCGCTTTTGCGCCCACGGAAAAGTCTAGGAAGGTATGCGGAGAATCGCTGTCACATCTTCGCGTCACAAAAATGGGACTGTCTCACCAATGAGACACAAGTTTGTTTGTGTTTCGCATCTTTATGCTTGTATAAATATAAAGATGACTGTTTTTGAAGGTTTTTTGCAAGAAACCGGCAAATTAAAGCCGTCTGCAGGCCATGACAAGCCGTTCACATTAAATGAATGGGCGAATTTCGAGCTCTCGAATGAGACAGCACCATGTGCAGTTGAACGCTGCAAGGCGCGTGCCGACAGCCGAACACGACGCCTTGCCGCCGAAGGGCCCAAATGAATTGCGCTTGTTTGCAACCAGGTGAATTCCCGACACGTTTGCGCCCCGTCAGCAGCAAACGGGTGACCCGACGACAAAACCGGGCCGAATTATGGCCTGAAACGTCGTCGAACCACCCGTTTGCAAAAATGCGTCGAGAAATGTGTCGTTCGGTCACCCGTCTGCGGACGTGACTGCACGCAGAAGGAGCCGGAAAAGCTGCGTTAGAGCTGATACTCCAGGATATAGTCGTTCATCTGAATGCCCTCGCCCACCTCCGTGTCAACGCTTTCGACCACGGCAAGCCCCATGTGGTCGTACACGGCAAGGCTGCAGGTGTTGTCCCGCGCGCAGGTAAGCCGGATGCGGTCATACCCCAGGTCTTGGGCACGTTGCTTCACGAACTCGAAGCCCTGACGCCCGAAGCCATGGCCACGCTGCTCTTTCAGCAGGTACAGCTTGCTCAAGAACAGGTAGCCTTCGCGTGGCTGGATGCCGACGAAACCCACATGGACGCCATCTGCGTTCATGAAGTAGTACTCGTAGCCTTCATCGGCGATGGCCCTGATGAGCGTTTCAGTGCCCAGCAGGTACCGGCACAGATAGTCGACCTTCTCTTCGGGGTGAAACGCGGAAAAGTACTCGCGGAAGATGCCATCGGCGAAATTCGCGAGCTCCGCGATATGCTCTGGTTCTTTGACGGGGACAAATTCCAACTCAGACTCCGACATGGTTCACTTCTTCCTGGCTTTCCTGATGCTCGTTTTCCTGGCGGATGAGCCCGTTGAGGCGCCGCACTTCCAGTATCAAGAAGATAAGGCATGTGAGGACCGCCAGGAAGTCCGCCACAGGAAAAGCAAAACAAAACGCGAGAAGCGGCGTCACTTGCGGGAACAGCGCCGGCAGCACGGCGGGAACGATGAAGTACGCCGGCAGCAGGTAGATGAGCTGACGCGTGAGCGAGAGGATCGTCGATTTCATGGGCTGCCCGGTAGCCTGGAAGTAGTTCGAGCCAATCATCTGCAACGCCGTGATGGGCATGAGGATGGTCATAATTTGCAGGCAAGACACCGAGAACTCCGTGAGGTGTGCCTCGACGCCGAACAGCCCGACGATGGCACCGGGAACCAAGTGGATGAGGATGAAGAACGCCAGCAGAATGACGAAGGCTGCGGCGATGGCGTCGAACAGCGTGCGTTTGACGCGGCTGAACTTGCGCGCGCCAAGGTTGAAGCCCAGCACCGGCTGGGCGGCCATGGCAATGCCGGACGCCGGGAACACGGCGAACATGACAACCTTCACAACAACGCCGATGCTGGCCAGCGCTCCGTCGGTGCCGATGGCGTCGGCGGCGCCGAGGGACGCCATGACGACGTTACCCGCAACCTGCGTCACCGACGCGGCGGCCTGCAGCGCGAACGGTGCCAAGCCCAGCGAGCAAATCTTCAGACACAGCTTGCCCTCGGGCCTGAGATAGCGGCCGCGCAGGTGAAACGGCGCCTTCTTGTTGAAGACGAAGTACCACAGCACCCACACCGAAGAGGCGGCCTGCCCCAGCAGCGTGGCACCGGCAGAACCGGCGACGCCCCAGCCGAACTTGAGGACGAACAGCCAGTTGAAGATGATGCACACGACCGTGCCCAAAGCGCTCACGCCCAGCGCCTGCCAAGGAGCGCCTGCCGTACGCATGAAGTTGGACACGCCGTAGGCGATATTGTTCAGAATGAAGCCGTAGGAAATGAGCTGCACGAAGATGCGCGCGTACGGCAAGGTGACATCGGTGGCACCGACGAGTATGAGCAGCGGGTCGATGAAAAACGTCGCGATGATGGCGATGGGGATGGCGAACGCAATCATGAGAAACATCGTGTTGCCGAGCGTCTGCTCAGCACGCGCGTGCCTGCCCTCGCCCAGCAAGATGGCACCGAGCGCGTTTCCACCCGCACCGGCGACGACCGCAATCGCCATCATGATGGTCATGATGGGCGCGGCCACAGTCGTTGCCGCCAAGCCGACTTCGCCCATGGCATGTCCGAGGAAGATGGAGTCGATGATGTTGTAGAGCGCAGAGAGCACCGTCGCGGCAATGGCAGGGATGCCGAACTCGAACAGCAGACGCCCGATGGGCGCCGTGCCCATACGCAGAACTTTTTCGGATTCTTCTTCAGGCTCGATACGCTCTGCCGGTTGGCCGTCTTGTGCCATCGCCACTCACCTCTTCAAACACAAAAAGAGGCCGGGGTGCACCCCCGACCTCCTTAAGCACCATGCATAAGATGATAGTTACGCGGTTGCCTTCTTTGCAACCTCGCACAGCTGAGCGAAACCGTCGGCGTCGTTAACGGCCATGTCGGCGAGCACCTTGCGGTCGAGCTCGATGCCGGCCTCCTTCAGGCCGTGCATGAACACGGAGTAGGACAGGCCGTTGATGCGAGCGGCCGCGTTGATGCGGGTAATCCACAGACGGCGAATCTCGCGCTTCTTGTTGCGGCGGTCGCGGTAGGCGTACTGCAGGGAGTGCTGCACCTGCTCTTTGGCCGCACGGTAGGAACGGGACTTGGCTCCGTAGTAGCCCTTCGCGCGATAGAGTACGGTACGGCGCTTCTTCTTGGCGTTAACTGCGCGCTTGACACGTGCCATTTATATCAACTCCTAATAACTAGCGAAAACGACTGGCGCGTGGCTTACGCGCGGCCAAGGTTCTTGTTGATGACCTTGGCGTCGGACTTTGCAATTTCGGTCTCGTGGCGGAAGTTGCGCTTACGCTTCTGAGACTTCTTGGTCATGATGTGGCTCTTGTACGCCTTGGCGCGCATGACCTTACCGCTGCCGGTAACGCGGAAGCGCTTTGCGCTGCCCTTGTGGGTCTTCATCTTAGGCATCGTTATTCTCCTTGATCCGATTCCTTGTTCTCTACGTTCTTTCTCGCATCCTTGGGAAGCGGCGCAACCAGCATGTGCATGTTGCGACCCTCCATCTTGGGCTGCTGCTCGACGACGGCAAGATCTTTGAGGTCGTCGGCGAGCCTTTCGAGAATGCTCAGGCCCTGTTCGGGGTGCGCCATCTCGCGGCCGCGGAACATGATGGTGATCTTGACCTTGTTGCCCTTGTTCAGGAAGCGAAGCACATGCCCCTTCTTGGTGTTGTAGTCGCCAACATCAATCTTGGGACGGAACTTCATTTCCTTGACTTCGATCTTGGTCTGGTTCTTGCGCGCCTTCTTGGCCTTGACCGCCTGCTCGTACTTGTACTTGCCGTAATCCATGATGCGGCACACGGGCGGCTCGGCGTTGGGCGCGATTTCGACCAAGTCGAGGTTCTGGTCCTCGGCGATGCGCTGTGCGTCGGCATTCGAGTAAATGCCGAGTTGGCTGCCATCGACGCCGATAAGGCGGACCTCCCTGGCACGAATCTCACCGTTAATCCGTGACTCTTGAGCGGCTATGACGCTCACCTCCAAATAAAAAAGCCCGTCGAGCTATTCAGCTGACAGGCACGCGAAACAAGGCTTCACCGGAAGCGGGAAAACCGTGTATGGACGACCAGACAACTGGGCATATAGCTCGTCGAAAGGTGGAAGGCGCACCGGCAAGTGCCCTTCGCTTGAAAGATACGCGCGATAGTTTACTCGTGTTCAGAAGCGGATGCAAGAAGTATTTAGAAGAAAGCAGGCAAGGCTAGACTCGGAGAGCCCCGTCGAGGGGGACCCTTCGCTCGGTCGAGCCAGGCTCCGCCTGTCTCGACCCTCGCTGCGGTCGCTCAGCCCCCTCGGCGGGGCTCTCCGAGTTTCCTGTCATACAGAAACACCCGCCTGTGCTCCCGCATCTCAAGCGTTCCGCAGCGTTCCAAGCAAAAGGCGCTCTCCTGTGAAACGCTGAAGGGGGGGATCAGTACAGCTCGACGAGCAAGGTGCGCATGACGCTGTTGTCGCCCAGCGTCTGCCCCACCGTCTGGTCATAGGTTTCGGTGAGCTGCCAGACATCCAGCCCCTTGAGCCCCGTGCTGCCCTTGAACACCGCCTGCTGCTTGGCGTCCCCCTCTTGCGAGGTCACCGCCTTCGGCGCCTTTTCAACCGTGAGCGCCGCGCTCTCGAGCGCGGACTTCTTGACACCGACCGCCTCGAGCAGGGAGCGGGGCACGACATCGCTTGCGACGAGGTCCTCGAAGGTGGCATCGGCAACCTCGAGCTGGTCGAGGTCGAACGAGCAGTACACGTATACGATCTTGCTCTTCTTGTTCAACCCGAAAGCGACGTCGGCGACCTGCGCGCCGTTTTCGTCGACGATCTTGCCGTTGACAAGCTTGGTCATGGCCTTGACGCGACTGTCACGCGCCTTTTCGGCCTTGCCCTCGATGACGAGCGTGCTGCCGCACGCGCTGCGAGCCTGCTTGACCGTCTTTCCGTACACGGTGGCAAGCTGCGGGATGGCCTTGTTCTCGACCGGCGCAAACGACGCTTCGTCCTTGCCGGCTGCGCCCGTGGCGAGCGCCTCGGTGTCGGACGGCTTCACGTCCGGGGCAAGGCTGCCCTGCCAGATGAACACGCCGATGACAGCGGCGATGAGCACCAGGATGACGACGAACACGATGAGCACCGTGCGCAGGCGCCGGCGGTGGCTTTCCACGGCTTCGAGCTTCTCTTCCTCGGTGAGCTCCGGCTCGGGCGCGGCCTGCTGCTCTTGCGCGACCTCGATGCCGTCGGCAAGCTCGTCGACGGCTTCCGTCCCGGCGAAATCATCCTCGAGTAAATCGACGTCTTCGGCCAGATCGTCGGGGTGGATATCGCCCGGGTCGAACACCTCGGCATCGGGTTCTTTGCGCAACATGAAGCTGCTGTTGGACTCGATGTCCTTGATGACTTCGTCCACCTGCTCGTCTATACCCCGCGCTGCGGATGCCCCCGCGTCGGGACGCTTGCCCGCATCGTGCACGGCGTGCTTTTCTTCGGTCATATTCAAACTCCCGCTATCTCGTTCATACGAAATGGAGCCAGCTGTTGAGAACATACAGTATGGCAGCAATGAAGACGATCACGGCCAAAACGATGATGATCTTCTGGCCAATCCCCATAGACTCCACAGACGAAAGGCCGTGGAAGTCTTCCTCGTCTTGCGCGCTCATGTCTTCGTGCGCAAACGCGGAACCACGCTCGCCTGCAGGCGCTTTGTGGGCATCGGGCTGCGTTGCCTGCCCTTCAGCCTCCGCTTGGGGCTTTGGCGCCCCGCTCAGCGCCTCTTGCGCGACGCGCATCTGCTCTTGCTCGATTGCGGCATTGCGCTGCTCCACGTCGTCTATGTGGCTTAATTTTCCCATGAAACGCCCTTTCAGGTTTGTAGTCCTTGTGGAGTATGCACGCCACTGGCATAAGCCGCTGGTAGTCGCCCCTATCCGTTTGCATTACAATATCCGCGTCAACGACAAGAGCAACCTCGCTCATCATGCCACAAAATCGGCGCGATGACGATGCGCGAAGGGGTACGGAACAACGCAACCATGTCTGCATTCGTCAACACATTCAACCTGTTCCTCTTCTTCGTCTTCAGTCTCTGCTATATGTACCAGGTGGTCTATGCGGTCATCGTCCTCGTAAAGGACCACAGAAGAAAGCCTCACCCACAGCACGACACTCCGAAGAACCATTTCGCCGTCCTCATTGCCGGGCGCAACGAGGAAAAGGTCATCGGCGAGCTCGTGAAAAGCATCAAGGCGCAAGACTATCCGGAAGAGCTGGTCGACGTCTTCGTCGTGGCCGACAACTGCACTGACAGCACGGCCGAAGTCGCTCAAAATGCGGGCGCCAACGTATTCGTGCGCAATGACAAGCTCGTCGTGGGAAAGAGCCACGCGCTGGACTTCGCCTTGAACCGCATCCGCATACTCCACGGTGACGAAGGCGGACGCACCGATTACGACGCCTACATCGTCTTCGACGCGGACAACGTCATCGATCCGGGCTACATGGCGGCCATGAACCGCGAGTTCAACAGGGGCTCGCAGGTAATCACCTGTTACCGCAACTCAAAAAACTACGATTCGAACTGGGTTTCCGCAGGAAGCGGCCTGTGGTTTTTGCGCGAGGCAAAGTTTCTCTCCAACGCCCGTTCCATGGTGGGGAGCTCCTGCGCCATCAGCGGCACGGGCTTTCTGATCAGCGCCGACATCCTGGAAACGAACGGCGGCTGGATTCACCACCTGCTTACCGAAGACATCGAGTTTTCCACTGACTGCATCGCCAACGGCATCCGCATCGGCTCTGCCGCCGACGCCGTCATCTACGACGAGCAGCCCACCACGATGCGCGACTCCTGGCGCCAGCGCATGCGCTGGGCGAAGGGCTTCTATCAGGTTCTTCTGAAATACGGGCGCGACCTGTTCGCCGGCATTTTCGGCGGAAAGAAGAACAAGGGCAGCAAGTTCGCCTGCTACGACATGTTCATGACCATCGCGCCGGCCATGATGCTGACCCTGGCGGGTTTCGCGGCCAACCTCGTGTTCTGCCTGACGGGCATCGTGCAGCTTGCCAGCATCGCGACGCAGGTGCAGACCGTCGCGGCAGGCGGCGCCGGACTCGCGCCCGCAGCGGACGCCAACTGGTTCACCACAGCCGTTTCCCTCATGACCGGCTCCATCTTCCAAGGCGACGCACTGTCCACGTTCAACACGGGCAACGCCAGCATCATGCTCAGCTACGCGCAGGCGCGCGCCACTATCGTCACCTCCGTCATTTCCCTGGGCAGCTGCTTCGTGAGCTTCGCCGTGGTCATGCTGGCCTTCGGTGCGCTCACCACTATCACCGAATGGAAGCA
>CASDTD010000227.1 GCA_949283445.1 uncultured Coriobacteriia bacterium
GCCAGGTACTCCATGAGCGCCGCCTCGCGCTGCTCGAGTGCCTCGAAACCATAGGATTCCACGTACGCGAGCGCGGCGTCGGTGGCGTAGATGCCGGCGGCATCCTGCGTGCCCGCCTCGAACTTCTCGGGAACGGGGGACCATTCTGCGTCCTGTTCGGACACGGACTCGATCATCTCGCCGCCCGTCAGAAACGGCGGCATCTCGTCGAGCAGCTCGTGCTTGCCCCACAGCACGCCGATGCCCATGGGGCCGAACACCTTGTGGGCGGAAAACGCGAAGAAGTCGCAGCCGAGCTCGGCGACGTCCACCTGCATATGCGGGACGGACTGCGCGCCGTCGACGACCATATAGCCGCCCTGCGCGTGCACAAGTTCCGCCATGCGCTTGACGGGGTTTTCCACGCCCATGACGTTGGAGACGTGCCCGGACGACACGATCTTGGTCTTGGGGCCGATCTTCGCCTGCATCTCTTCTTCGGAGATGAGGCCGTTCTCGTCGCAGTACATATAGACGAGTTTGGCGCCCTTGGCCTTGCAGATTTGCTGCCAGGGAATCAGGTTGCTGTGGTGCTCCATGATGGTGATGCAGACCTCGTCGCCCTCTTGCAGCACATGGCCGCCGAACGCGGTCGCGACCATGTTGAGCGCCTCGCTCGTGTTGCGCGAGAAGATGATGTCGTGCCAGTTCTCCTCGCCTGCGCCGATGAAACGCGCGATGTGCTTGCGCGTGCTGTCGATGGCTTCCGTCGCCTTGATGGACAAATCGTACAGGCCGCGCAGGGGGTTGGCGTTCATGGTCTCGTAAAACTCGCGTTCCGCGTCCAGCACGCACGCCGGGCGCTGGGCCGTGGCGGCGCTGTCCAAAAATGCGAGGTCGGGATGGTTCGCGAGCAGGGGAAAGTCCTGCTTGTAGGGGTTTGCCGCGATGTCGATGCTCATTATTCGCAGACCTCCTCGAAGTTTTCGACGAGCGCGCAGCCCAGGCGCTTCACGGCCGTGCGAGCGGCATCGTCGGGGGCGGACAGCCAGGCGTCTTCCAGGGAGGCGGAAACGAACATGTCTTCTGCCTGCTTCTGGGAAAGGCCGCGGCTTGCCAGGTAGAACATCTGCTCGGCGCGTACGTGGCCGATGGTGGCGCCGTGGTTGCCCGCGACGTCGTCCTCGTTGCACAGGATGGTCGGGACGGTCTTGTTGTGGACGCCGTCATCCACGAGCAGAACCGTATCGGTTTCCTGGCCTTCCGCGCCCTTGCAGCCGCGGATGAGGTCGATGGTGCCGCGCAGCGTCTTTTGGCTCTTGCCGGCCAGCACGCCGTTCGCGTACAGATTGCAGGTCGTCTTCTTGCCGTGGTGGCGCAGCGTGTAGTTGAAGTCGATCTCCTGCTCGCCGTGCCCCAGGTAACGGGTGATAACCTCGGCGTTGGAACCGTCGCCGCGCAAATCGCCCGCAAGCCCGGTGAAGGTCTTGCCGGCGCCGAGCACCGTCTGCTTGATTTCGATGTTCGCGCCGTCGGAAAGGAACAGGCCCATGTTGTCGAGGTCGATCCAGGAATCGTCGAGCGTCTGGATGCGCGTGACGGTGACCTTCGCGCCCTTGCCCGCGAACACGCGGATGTTGGAGCCAGTCAGCCCGCTGCCTGCTGCGGGGGAATCCACGGTGATGCAGACATCGAGTTCAGCGCCCTCTTCTGCGATGATGTCGAGTGCGGCAACGTTGGCGGCGCCGTCGATGCCGTCGATTTGCACGGAAGCCGTCGTCTGCTGGCCTGCCGCAGCGCAGATGACGCGCGGCTCGGGCGCGACCTCATGCAGGTAGGCGGTGGCGTCGGGGCCCATGCCCATGTCGAACATCTTGACGAGGCTGTTCGTCGCCTCGATTTCGTCGACGCCCTTCTGGTACGTGGAAAGCGCCAGGCCGCCCAGCTTCTCCGCCTGCTCGTCGGAGTAGTTGGTCAGGTA
>CASDTD010000228.1 GCA_949283445.1 uncultured Coriobacteriia bacterium
CGAGGCGGGCAACATCGAGGTCTTCAAGAAGATGTATCTCGCGGGTGCCATCTACCGTGGCCGCAAGCCCATCCACTGGTGCTCGCATTGCCACACGGCCCTTGCTGAGGCCGAAATCGAGTACTCCGACGAGGTGAGCCCCGCCATCTTCGTGCGCTTCGAGCTCACGACGGCACCGCAGGGCCTCGAGGGCTGGGAAGGCAAGACAGACGTCGCCATCTGGACGACCACGCCGTGGACGCTGCCAGCTGACATGGCGGTCATCCTGCATCCCGAAAGCACCTACGTCGCCGTCGAGCACGACGGACGCGCGGTCATCTTCGCCGAGGCGCTGGCAGAGAAGTGCTGCGAGAAATTCGGCTGGGACTACGTGCTCGTCAACGGCGAAGACGGCGAGGTGTGGAAGCGCAACGGCGTCGAGCTCGCGGGCAACGAGTACGTGCACCCCATCTTCGGCGACGACGGCGCGAAAGGCGTGTTCATCTACGCCGATTACGTCACGCTCGAAGACGGCACGGGCATCGTCCATTCGGCGCCCGGCCACGGCGTCGACGACTACAACGCCGGCATGAAGTTCGGCGTCGAGCTGGTCATGCCCGTCGACGACAACGGCTGCTTCTACAAGGGCGAGGGCCTGGGCACCGGCGGCCCGTGGGGCGGCATGGAAGTCAACGCGGCCAACCCGCACATCATCGAGTGGCTGCGCGAGCGCGGCACGCTCATCATGCACGAGGACATCTCGCACAGCTACCCACATTGCTGGCGCTGCCACCGTCCGGTCATTTTCCGCGCGACCACGCAGTGGTTCGTCTCCATGGACAAGACCGGCCTGCGCGAGGCGGCAATGGACCAGATCGAGAACAAGGTGCAGTGGGTGCCGGAATGGGCGTCCAACCGCATCGGCGCCATGGTTTCCGACCGCCCCGACTGGTGCATCAGCCGCCAGCGTTACTGGGGTGTGCCGTTGCCCATCTTCAAGTGCGCCGAATGCGGCGAGACCGTCGCCACCGAGGAAAGCTTCGACGCCGTCATCAAGCTCTTCTCCGAGAAGGGCGCCGACGCGTGGTACACCACCGACCCGTCCGAGTTCCTGCCCGACACCGTGTGCTGCCCGAACTGCGGTAGCCACAAGCTCGTCGGCGAAAAAGACGTGCTCGACGTGTGGTGGGAGTCCGGCGTGTCGCACACGAGCGTCTGCGAGGCGCGTCCGTACCTGCGCCGTCCGGCCGACCTGTACCTGGAGGGTTCCGACCAGCACCGCGGCTGGTTCCAGTCCTCGCTGCTCACGAGCGTGGGGGCGTACGGCGTGGCACCCTACAAAGCTGTCATGAGCTGCGGTTTCACCATGGACCAGAACGGCCGCAAGATGTCGAAATCGCTCGGCAACGTCATCGACCCGATCGAGGTCTGCAACGAGCTGGGCGCCGACGTGCTGCGCCTGTGGGTCGGCTCGGTCGACTACAGCCAGGACATGAACGTTTCCGACGAAATCTTGAAGCGCACGTCCGAGGCGTACCGCCGCATTCGCAACACGTTCCGCTATCTGCTCAGCAACCTGAACGATTTCGGGAACGACGACCTCGTCGCGCAAGACGAACTGCTGGAATTCGACGCCTGGGCGCTTTCCCGCCTGCAGCGTCTGGTCGCCGCGACGACCAAGCACTACGATGAGTTCCATTTCCACGCGGCATTCCGCGGCTGGTTCGACTTCATCGTCTCCATGTCGTCCATCTACTTCGACGCCATCAAAGACCGCCTGTACTCCGACGCCGCAGCAAGTCTGCCGCGTCGCAGCGCGCAGACGGTGCTCGCCAACATGCTCGAGGCTATGGTGCGGCAGCTCGCTCCGATTCTCACGTTCACCTGCGACGAGGTCTGGGAGAAGTACCCCGAAGGCCTCAAGGGCGAAAACTTTCCCGCATCCGTGCAGCTGGCTGGCTGGCCGGGTGAGGCGGACTTCGCGCCCTGCATCGACAGTGCCCGCCAAGAGGAGCTCTTCGCGGCGTATGACGTGGTCATGCGGGCGCGCGATGCCGTCACCAAGGCGCTCGAGGAGGCGCG
>CASDTD010000229.1 GCA_949283445.1 uncultured Coriobacteriia bacterium
CCAAGCCGTGTGCGCGGGCATTGCCACGCTCGATGCGCTCGTCCCCGGTGCTGTCGTGTGCGGCACGCGGGTGCCCGGCGCGTTCGACTCGTTCGAGATTGCCGTGCGCGCTGTGCTCGGTCAGCAGATATCCGTCGTGGCGGCAAACAAGCTCGCTGCACGCATCGCCGCGACGTATGGGACGCCCGTCGATTTCGGAATCGAGGGGTTGAACTTCCTGTTTCCGACGGCGCAGGAATTCCTCGATATGGACCCGATCGAAGATGCGCTGGGGCAGCTCGGCGTCATCAAGGCGCGCTCGCGCACCATACGCGAGCTTGCCCGCCTTGTCATGCGCGGCGAGCTTGATTTGAGCACGACGGTCGATGTCGCCGAGCAGGTGAGCGTGCTTCTGTCCGTCAAGGGGATCGGGCCCTGGTCTGTCAACTACATCGCCATGCGCGCGCTGGGGTACACGGACGCGTTTCTGGAGAAAGATGCCGGCATCAAGCATGCGCTGCCCGACCTGACGCCCCAGCAGCGCCTTGAGGCGGCGGAAAGCTGGCGTCCTTGGCGGGCCTATGCGAACGTGTGCTTGTGGAACTCGCTCGACTGACGAGGGAAAGGTGTTTTCGATGACCTATCTGACCACATATGAAACGCCGCTCATCGGCACGCTCACACTGACCTCCGATGGCGATGCGCTCACAGGATGCTGGTTCGAGCACGACCGCTTCGCGCAGGTGCGTCATGAGGGGGAGTTCGAGCATGACGAGGGCCTTGCCGTGTTCACCGCAGCGCGCGCATGGCTCGACCGGTATTTCGCCGACGAACGTCCTGACCCGATGGAGCTTTCCCTGAACCCGCAGGGCACGGCTTTCCGACAGCGAGTCTGGCGTATCCTGCTCGAGATTCCCTACGGGCAGACCTGGACGTACGGTGATATCGCCAAGCGCATGGAGGCGGATTCGGGCAAGAAGATGTCCGCGCAGGCGGTGGGCGGGGCAGTGGGGCATAACCCCATCGGCATCATCATCCCGTGCCATCGCGTCATGGGCGCCAAGGGAAACCTCACTGGGTTTGGCGGTGGCATCGATGCGAAGGTGAAGCTGCTGGAGCACGAGGGCGTGGACATGGGCGGTTTCTTCGTTCCCAAGAAGGGGACGGCGCTGTAGATGTATACGAGTGCTTATGCGCACGAGGTCTTGGGGCGACTTACGCTCGCGAGCGATGGCGCATGCCTTACGGGGCTGTGGATGGAAGGCCAGAAGTACTTCGGGTCCGGTTTTGCCGACGAGCTCGAGTATCGTGATGACGTGCCAGTGTTCGTGCAGGCGCGAGAATGGCTCGACCGGTACTTCGCGGGTGACCGTCCCGGCCCGACAGAGCTTCCCCTGAACCCGCAGGGCACGGCGTTTCAGCGCAAGGTGTGGGGCGTGCTCGCGCAAATTCCCTATGGGCAGCTGCGTACGTATGCGGATATCGCAGAGCAGCTAGCCCGAGAAGACGGCAAGCAACGGGGGAGTGCCCGGGCGGTGGGCACGGCGAATGGGCACAACCCCATCTCGATTATCATTCCCTGCCATCGTGTCGTGGGGTCAAACGGGAGTCTCACCGGGTATGCGGGTGGCATCGAGCGCAAGCTCTGGCTGCTCGAGCACGAGGGCGTAGACACGAGCAAGCTACACGTCCCGAAGCGGGGGACGGCGCTGTAGGAAAGGCGAGTGCTGTTGGCAACACCGGCCATCTGTTTGCTTCGGTTGCCAAGAAACGACGAGTTGGAGAGCAAATGAGGCCGCAATTTGCTCTCCAACTCGTGATTTTCCGGCAACTTGTCGCATGCGTGCCCTATGTGTGCAGGAAGTCTTTTCGCAGCAATTGAAAAAAGTCCTTGCGCGAAAGCGTGGTTGCGCTATACTACCGTCTTGCGCGTAAGCGCATTACATATTCCTCGGTAGCTCAATGGCAGAGCCCTCGACTGTTAATCGAGTTGTTGTAGGTTCGAGTCCTACCCGGGGAGCCAGTTTGATACACGAACCGCACAAGCGGTTCGTTTTTTATTGTCAGGTTCTGTACTGAGAAATGCAGGGGGCAGAGTCGGCATGCTCCGAATGCCCGTTGTCCAATTCCAGTACCAAGCGGGGTCTTTTGATCGTTTGCCTGGCTTGTCGCGTGTCTAAACAGGTGGACGGCCGACACATTTTGCGTGCTCTCGAGTCAGATGGGCGGTGCGACGACAAAGTCAGGATGAAATCGGGCTTCGTTTGTCGCTGAACCACTCGTCTGGCTTTCGAATTCCGAAAAGGTGTCGCCAAATCACAAGTTTGTGGAACGTTCGTGGCTAAGACGCGAAGTGTCGACGTGGGGAGTTGCGTGCGGTTGATTTGGGGGATCAAGCGTAGTGTGCGTTGAAAAAGCAAAAACGCCAGCGGGTATGTCCGCTGGCGTGTCATGACGTCTGGTGGGCGATACTGGGTTCGAACCAGTGACCCCCGCCGTGTGAAGGCGGTGCTCTCCCGCTGAGCCAATCGCCCAAACGCGAAAATGAATAATAGCATAAATCGGCCGTCTGGGAAGAGGAATCAGAAATCTTTCCCTGGGCGTTTCAAGTAATAGTAATACCCGACATTCGAGCATAGGTAGGCAGCCTCTTGCACATGGTCGAGAAGGCGCGCGTGGGCAGAGAGTGGCAGACGACGCTGCGGAAAAGTGTGCCCCGTCTTGCGCTTTTGGCCAAAACAGGTCTGATGATGGGCGAAAATGCATGTTGGGGCATAGGACAAGACTCGAGAATTGCCCCAGCGTGAAATCTTGGCCAAGAAAGACGTTGTGTTGGTCGAAATCACAGGGCGGGGCAGAGTTTGCGAATCAGAACCTGCAGTGCGAAGAAGCGCTCGCTCTTGCAATGCTTGCCATTACGCGCGCTTCCGTTTCCGAATGACGTCACGTCACTTGTCCATCTTGTGCAACATATTCGCCCGCATCGTGGCATACTCGGGACAGGTTTTCGAAACGCGCAACGCGAGAAGAAGGACATCATGAACACCGAAACGGTTCGCGAGCTGGGCAGACGATATGAAGACGACATCATCTCGTGGCGTCGCCACTTTCACAAGCATCCGGAAGTGGGGTGTGAAGAAGTCGAGACGTCCGCATACCTGTGTAAGGTGCTTGACGAGCTGGGTATCGAATACCGCCGCGTGCGGGGCATGCGCCCTGAAGGCACACGCGGGGAATCTGATACGTTCATCGGCACCGGCATCATCGCGACAATTCGCGGTACGGCACCCGGTGCCTACGACGAGAGCGGCAACCCCGCCAAACGCGTGGCGTTGCGCACCGACATCGACGCGCTTCCTATTACCGAGAAGACCGATTTCGACTTCAAGTCGCAAAACGACGGCTGCATGCACGCATGCGGCCACGATTGCCATATGGCCATGATGCTGGGCGCGACGCGTATGCTCAACGAGCTACGCAGCGAATTGAAAGGCGAAGTACGCGTCATTTTCCAGCCCGCCGAAGAAATCTCCTTGGGCGCGCGCGACATGATTGCCGCCGGGGCTATCGAGGGCGTGGATGCTATCTACGGCGCCCATATCTGGAGCGAGGTGGACGCTGGCACGTTCTCAGCGCAGGCGGGGCGGCGCATGGCTTCCACCGACTGGTTCAGGGTGCAGGTGCATGGCGTGAGCGCGCACGGGTCCATGCCGCATAAGGGCGTCGACGCCATCGTCGTCGCGGCGGAGATGGTCACATCGCTGCAAGTGCTCGTCAGCCGCGACGTGTCCCCGTTCGAGCCGGTCGTCGTCACGGTGGGGGAGATCTGCGGCGGCAAGGCGCGCAACATCATCGCCGATTCCGCCTATATCTCGGGCACCGTGCGCACGTGGACGGACAAGACGCGCGCCGAGATTCCCGACCGCTTGGAGCGCATCTGTGGCAAGGTCGCGCACGCCTTCGGCGCGCAGATCGAGTTCGAGTACGAGGCGGGCAACCCCGGTCTTTCCAACGACGCCGTCTGCACCCAGGTGGCGCAAGGGGCGGTGGAAAAGCTGTTCGGCTCTGATGCGCTTGCGGAATACGAGGGCACGTTGGCGGGAGAGGACTTCTCGGAGTACCTGCGTCATATCCCCGGCGTGTTCGTGTTCGTGGGGACGCGCAACTCCGAGGTTGACGCGGTCTACCCGCAGCACAGCTGCCGCTACACCATCGACGAGAGCGTGCTCGCGCGCGGCTCGCAGGTTGCGGTGCAGTGGGCGCTCGACATGCTGTCGTGAACTGTCAGCTGCATGCCACGCACCTCTGCTCGCAACTCGCACGGGGCGACGCCGCGTCGCTTGGCTGCAGGTCTGTAACGTTTGCGTGATGCCATCTGGGCAGATTTCGTTTTGCCCGTAGAATAGGCGTCATGATTCTCAACGTAGACAAAGTAAGCAAATCCTTCGGCACACGCGTGCTCTTTCACGACGCGTCGCTGCGCATCGACGACCGCGACCGGTACGCGCTTGTCGGTCCCAACGGGGCGGGCAAGACCACGCTCATGAACATCATCGCGGGGCTGGAGTCTCCCGATGCGGGCAACATCTTCTATGGCAAGGGCGTCAAGCCCGGCTATCTGGAGCAGGAGTCCATCGAGATGGTGGGCCGCAGCGTCATCGACGAGGTCATGACGAGCGTGGCCGACGTCGCGGCGATGGGCGAGCGCCTGGCTGCCATCGAGCAGGAACTCGAGCTCGCCGAGGGCAATACCTCCGACGCGCTGCTGGAGGAATACGGCCGCCTGCGCTCGCGTTACGAGGCGCGTGACGGCTACAACATCGAATCGCAGGCGCGCCGCGTGCTGTTCGGCCTCGGGTTTCACGAAGAAGATATGGAGCGCTCCACCGACGAGTTCTCCGGTGGCTGGCAGATGCGCATCGCGCTGTCCAAGCTGCTGTTGCGCCAACCGGAAATCCTGCTGCTCGACGAGCCCACGAACCATCTCGACCTGGAAAGCGTGCGCTGGCTCGAGAATTTCCTGCGCACCTATCGTGGTGCTGTGCTCGTGGTCAGCCACGACCGCGCGTTCATGAACGCGATGGTCGACCACGTGGCCGAAATCGACAATGGCGAGCTGCGCATCTACACGGGTAATTACGACGCCTACATGCGCCAGCGCGAAGAGCGCCGCGAGCATCTTATCGCCATGAAAGAGGCGCAGGACAAGGAAATCGCGCACATGGAAGCCTTCGTGGAGAAGTTCCGCTACAAGGCGACCAAGGCCAAGCAGGTGCAGGACCGCGTCAAGAAGCTCGAGCGCATCGAGCGCATCGTCATTCCCGAGGAAAAGAAGAAGGTCCACTTCGATTTCCCGCAGCCTCAGCGCACGGGCGAATGCGTCATGCATCTGGACAACGTCTGCAAGTCCTATGGCGACAAGCAGGTCTACGACGGGCTCGACCTCACCATATGGCGCGGCGAGAAAGTCGCGCTTGTCGGCCCCAACGGCTCGGGCAAGTCCACGCTGCTCAAGATGATCGCGGGTGTGAGCAAGCCCACGAGCGGCAATGTGGTCAACGGCACGCACGTGCACGTCTCCTATTTTGCGCAGCATCAGCTCGAGGAGCTCAACCTGCGCAAGACGGTGTTCCAGGAACTCGACGAGGCCGCTCCCGGCTGGACGCGCACGCAGGTGCAGAGCCTGCTGGGCGCGTTTCTGTTCCACGGCGACGACGTCGACAAGAAGGTGAGCGTGCTGTCCGGCGGCGAGAAGGCGCGTCTGGCGCTTGCCAAGATGCTCGTGCAGCCCACGCCGCTGCTGTGCCTGGACGAGCCGACCAACCATCTGGACATATCCTCGGTCGACATCCTCGAGCAGGCCCTGCAGGCCTTCCAGGGCACCGTCGTGCTCATCAGCCATGATCGGCACCTCATCAGAAGCGTGGCCGACCGTATCCTTTACATCGAGAACGGGCAGGTCACAGATTATCCCGGCGATTACGATTACTTCCTCTACAAGTCCGGGCAGGTCGACATCAACGGCAACCCGACGATGACGTCCGAGGAGGTCAACCTCAAGCTCTCCAAACGCGACGCGACGCTGGATTCCGCGGAAAAGCACGCCGCCAATGCCGAGAAGGCCGCGAAGAAGGAAGCGGCGAAGGCCGACATCCCCGTCAACCGCAAGGGCAAACGGGGCGGCGCCGACACGAAGGGCTCTGCCCCAAAGACCAAGGAGCACAAGCGCGCGGAGGCCGAGGCCCGCAACCGCGTGTACCGCAAGCTGAAAAACGAGCGCGCTCGCGTGGCGGAGCTCGAGACGCAGATGGAGAAAGACGATGCCCGCGAATCGGAGCTTGTCGAGATGATGGCTGACGAGAGCCTGTATGCCGACAAGGAGCGCTTCGAGGCGGCGATGAGCGAATACAACGAGCTCAAGGCGCGTATAGCGGCTAACGAGGCGGAGTGGCTGGAGCTCTCCTCGAAAATCGAGGCCGAGATGAAGCGCGCGGAAGAGGAAGCATGCGAGGAAGCACGGTCGACACCATCATCACGATAGCGCTCATGATCGTGGCGTTCGTCATCGCCATTGTCGTGCACGAATGCGCTCATGGCTGGGCCGCCTACAAGCTGGGCGACCCGACGGCCAAGAACGCGGGACGCCTGACCTTGAATCCGGTGGCGCATATCGACCCGTTCGGCACGGTCATCTTGCCCGGATTGCTCATCGCGCTATCAGCGCTTTCCGGGGGTCTGGGCTTCGTTTTCGGCTACGCCAAGCCCGTGCCCTATAACCCGCGCTATTTCAAGAACATCCGCACGGGCGAGGTAATCGTGGGGTTTGCCGGCCCTGCTTCCAATCTCGTCATGGCCGTCGTGGGCGCTGCCATTGCCTGGGGTGCGAACTATCTGTACCTGTACGTTCCCGACGTGGCGCTGTACCTGTGGTACTTCGGCGTCTATTTCTGCCAAATCAACCTGGCGCTGGCGTTTTTCAACCTCATCCCCCTGCCGCCGCTTGACGGCAGCTCGATTATCGCGGTGTTTTTGAGCGACAAGGCGCTGCGCGCGTATTACAAAGTTCAGCAGTACTCGATGTTTATTCTGCTGCTGCTCATCATGGCCGTGCCCTATTTCCTGCATATCGATATCATAGGAATCTACCTGAATGCGACGGCGGGCAATCTGGCGATGCTGCTGTTGCCCTAGATGACCGGGCATCTGATATACAATAGGTCACGTCGTTTCGAAGCTAATTTGGGAGAGGGGAAAGCAGCGTGTCATACCGTGTGCGGGTAGAGGCCTTCGAGGGGCCGTTCGACTTGCTGCTGCGGCTCGTCTCCCGTCAGAAAATCGACATCGGCGCCATTTCCATCACCGAAATCGCCGACCAGTACCTGGCCGAAGTCGAGCGCATGAAAGACCTCGACCTGGACGTGGCAAGCGATTTTCTGGTGGTAGCCGCCACGCTGCTGCAGATCAAGGCGGCATCGCTCGTGCCGCGCGAAGCGGCGGCCGATATCGAGCTTGACGACGAGTTCTCCGACCTTTCGCCGGAAGAAACGCGCGACATCCTCATCGAGCGCCTTATCACCTACAAGCAGTTCAAGAACGCTGCGGCGGCTCTGGGCAGCCGTATGGAAAACGAGGGCAAGATGCACGCCCGTCAGGCGGGTATCGAACCGCAGTTCCTCGGCCTTATGCCCGATTATCTGAAAGATGTGACCCTGCATACGCTTGCGGTCATCTGCGCCGACATCACGGCGCGGCGCGACACGTTCCTGCTCGAGGCCGAGCACATCGCCGCCGTGCCCATTTCCATGGAAAAGCACGTCGAGGGCATATACCGCACGATGAAGCGGCGCAAGAGTCGCACGTTTTCGCAGCTCGTGGGCGATTCCCCGACGGCGGAGCTGGTCGTGGTCACGTTTCTGGCGGTGCTCGAGCTGTATAAGCGCGGCGTCGTGTCGGTGCGTCAGGACGACCAGTTCGGGGACATCGAGCTTTCGATGGAGCCCGAAGCCCCTGACATCACCGATTTTTCCGTGCCGGACTGGGGCATGCCGGAAGACCCCTCGCTCGAGGGCATGGACGAGCCTGCCGAAGGCGACGAGGGCATGGGCGGGTCTTGCGAGGGCGAACCACGTGGAGCAGACGATGCGGACGATGCGCCGGAAGGCGCCGATGAGAAACGGGAGCAGGCATGATGCGCGACGAAGAGCACGCTGACCTGATGGGGGCGGCCGAGGCGCTGCTGTTCGTGTCCGACGAGCCGGTGAGCTCGGCCAAGCTGGCCTCTATTCTGGAGGCTTCCCCCAGCGAGACGGACGAAGTGCTGGCGCTTCTGGCGGCAGAATACCAAGACGAGAACCGCGGCATGCAGCTGCGCGAGGTCGCCGGCGGCTGGCGTTTCTACACGCACCCCGCTTATCACGACATCATCGAGAAATACGTGCTCTCGTGGGACACGCGCAAGCTTTCCGCCGCCGCGCTCGAGGCCCTGGCGGTCATCGCCTACCACCAGCCGGTCACGCGCGCGGGCGTCAACGCGGTGCGCGGCGTGAACTCCGAAGGCGTTATCTCGTCGTTGGTGGAAAAGGGCCTCGTGCGCGAGGCAGGGCGCGACAAGGCAGGCGGCAACGCCATTCTCTACGCCACGACGCGTACGTTTCTGGAGCGCTTCGGCCTGAAGAGCATCAAGGACCTGCCGCCTCTGGAAGACTTCGCCCCCGACGAGGAAAGCCGTGCGTTCATCCGCGAGCGCCTCTCCGGTGTCGCCGAGGCGCGCGAGATGCAGATGACGCCGGAAGACGAGGAAGACCTCGAAGACGCCGCGTTTTCCGCCGCCGACGTCATGCTGACGCTGGAAGACGGCACGCCGGTGGTGCAGGAGGTTGACACCGGCGATGACGAGCGCGTGGACGACCCCGAGGCCATGGCCGCCATCATCGGGCAGGCTATCACCGACAAAGCCGACGAGGCAGTTGCACGCGACGGCGAGCCCGAGGACGACGATGTCGAAGACATCCCGACCATCGAGTCATGAGCAAGAAAGCAGCAGACGAAAAAACGGCTGGCGTAAGGGCGGGCGGTCCCGCTGACGGTGCCCCGCAACCTCCGTACCCTATGCGCCTACAGAAGTTTCTCGCCCGTGCTGGCGTGGCGAGCAGGCGCGGTTCGGAAGACCTCATGACAGCGGGGCGTGTGACAGTCAACGGGGAAGTTGTGACCGAGTTGGGCAGCAAGGTCGACCCGAAGACGGATGTAGTCTGTGTCGACGGGCGTGAGGTGCATCTCTCGGACGGCGCCGTCTACCTTATGCTCAACAAACCGGCGGGGTATTTGACGACGATGTCCGACCCGCATGGCCGTCCCTGTGTGGCGGAGCTCGTTCCGACGAGCGAGTACCCAGGCCTTTTTCCCGTCGGGCGTCTGGACATGGACACGACGGGTTTGCTGCTGTTCACAACCGACGGCGATATGGGCCAGCATTTGCTGCATCCCAAGCATCATGTATCGAAGACCTACCGTGCGCGGGTTGCGGGCGTACCAGGCGAGCGCGAACTGGACCGTTTGCGTCGAGGCATCACGCTCGACGATGGTCCTTGCCAGCCGGCAAAGGTGACGCTCGATGCTGTGCACGACGGGTGCGCTGATGTGAGCATCACCATTGCGGAAGGACGCAAGCGCCAGGTCAAGCGCATGTTTTCCGCCATCCATCACAAAGTGCTGAAGCTGCATCGCGACGTATTCGGTCCGCTCCGTCTGGGCAAGCTCGCGCAAGGGAAGTGGCGCCTGCTGACGGATGCCGAGGTCGCTGCACTCAAGAAGGCCACGGGGCTGTAGGGCATCAGGCGCTATCTCAGCATGATGATGCGCGCACCGAGCAGTTCGGCGTCGCGGGCATCGTGCGAGGCGATGATGACGATACGTTCTTTCTCGCGTTCGCGAACGAGTGCGGCGGCTTGGGCGCGTGTCGCGTCGTCGAGACCGGCGAAGGGCTCGTCGAGTAACAGCAGGTCATGTGGGGCGAGCAGGGCGCGCGCCAGCGCGATGCGCCGCTGCTGACCACCGGAGCAGGTCTCTGCGGCCTGGCAGGTGATGCCCGCAAGCCCCAACTGCGCGAGCAGGGCCGGTGCTTCGCTCCAGGCGGCGCTGGTGCGGGGGAGCGCGATACGTGCGTTGTCCAGGGCGCTTGCCTGCGGGCACAGGCGGTTTTCTTGAAAGACCATGCTCATGCGCGGGTGGGCGTTCGCGGGACTAGCCGCCACAGAGCCGCTGTCCGGTGTTTCGAGGCCGACGATGATGCGCAGTAGGGTCGTCTTTCCGTAGCCCGAGGGCGCTTTCAGGCACAACGGTGTTCCTACGCGTGCGGTAAACGTGACGTCATGGGGGCCAGCGTCGCCGGCGAATTCGCGCGTGATGTGCGAGAGGCTCAGCTCGCAGAACCCTGAGTCTGTCGTGCCGGGTTGCGAGGACGAAGCGGCAGGGGAGAGATCGGGTTGCGGCGCGGGTTCGTGCGACCCGTCAGAGTGTTTCGCAGCGCGCACGTCGCCTGCGAGCTTGCGTGCGGCGCTTGTGAGCGCCCAGGTGATGACGCGCTCGCAGAGCAGGGAAAGCAGCACGACGGCGAGCGTCCAGGCGAACAGGTCGACAGTGCTGAAGTGCACCTTCGAGGTGAAGATGGCCTCGCCGAGCGACCCGAAGGGGATGCCGATGACCTCGGCCGCCACGCCGGCTTTCCATCCCATGCCAAGCCCCAGGTGCAGGGCGGATTGCATATAGGGCATAAGTTGGGGGAGGGTGATAAGACGGAAGCGCCGCCAGGCCCTCACGCCGAAGACCTCTGCCATCTCGTTGAGCTGCACGTCGCGCGCGCCAAGGCCGCTGAACAGGTTCTCGTAGACGACAGGTGCCACGACAAGCGCAACGACGAGCACGGCGAGGTTGGCGGCGGAAAGCCAGATGAGCGCGAGCACGGTAAACGAGGCGACCGGCACGCTGCGCATCAAGGCCAGAGGCGGGGCGACAAGCTGACCGATGCGTTCGTAGCGCGCAGCTCCCGCGGCGCACAGTGCTCCGACAGCGCACCCGATGAGCGCGCCGCCCAAAATGCGCAGCGCCGAGAAGAGCACGCGCTGCCAGAAATCAACGGTGACGGCGAGTTCGGCGAAGTGCACGAGCACGTCGAGGGGGCCGGGCAGCAGCAGCTCGCTGGCAAGCAGCCAGGACGCCACCTGCCAGACGATGAGCCAAACGAGCACCGCCCACAGCGCGAGACGCGGGCGCTTGCTCGTCCGCGTCTGCTTCGCGTCGTCATGTCGCTGTTTCGGCATCGTCGCTGATTCGGGCGCGTGTGAATGCTACGCCGTGTAGTAGAACGCGTCGTCGGGCATGGCACCGCCCACAGAAGCGGGGTCGGCGTCGTACAACGTCTGCAGGTAGCCTTCGAGCGCCGTGCGCATGTCGTCGCCGGTCAGAAAGACAATGTTGCAGTACGGCAGCGCCTTCTTCGCCACAGCAGCGTCGATGATGCCCAGCTGCTCGATGAGTTGCGCTGCCTCGTCGACGTTGTCGTTCACGAACGAAACGGACGCGGCGTAGGCTTCCATGAACTCTTCGATAGCTGCGGGGTTTTCCTCGACGAAGTCGGTACGGGCCACGACGACACCGGTGACGAGTTGCGAATTCGTTCCGGTCTTCTGCGCGG
>CASDTD010000230.1 GCA_949283445.1 uncultured Coriobacteriia bacterium
ACAGCTTCCATGCCGTCTTTGCTTCGCTCGGCCAACGCCGCAACGTCCACGCGCCGCGTCGTGCAAGGAACGGCAAGGTTGCCGCAGCTGGCGATGACAAACGCCTCGTCATCGTCGGCCTGCGCCCCGCGCAGCATATGGTTCACGTGGAGAACGGACAGCTCACAACAATCCGCCGGCGGCAAAGACGCCCCCAGCATGTCCAGCAGCCGCGTGCGCTCGCTTTGCGCCGGGTCGAGCCGAAACGAAGTCGTGGCAGAACCGCGCACGTACTTCACCGCGAGCTCGAGCAGCGCCATGGAGTCGGACCCGCCCGAAACCATGAGCAGCACGGGGACTTTATGTCGCGCAACCGAAGTCATGCTATCTCCTCCCCCGAACGCACGGTGCCTCGAACGACGTCCCAACAGATAGAGCACCGTAGCAGGACAGATACAGCACCATGACAGCATAGTATACGACGCAGCGCGCGCCTTTCGCGCCGCGCCAGCCGCATACGTCTTATTCGTCGCCTGCGGCAAGCGCCGCCAGGACCTCGTCCACGCTGCGCTGGCATTCCGCCGCCGCTTTCTCCACGTCGATGGTGAGAAACTCCCCGTCACGATAGAGCACCTTGCCGTCGCACATGGTCAGGCACACGTCGGCGCCGTTCGCGCTGTAGACCAGGTTCACAGCCATGTCGTAGACCGGCTTCATCCACGGCGTGTCGATGTCCATGACAACAAGGTCGGCCTTCTTGCCCTCGGCCACCACGCCGCAATCAGGGCGTCCTTGCGCCTTCGCGCCGTTGACCGTGAGCATCTTCACGATGTCTTTCGCGGGAACCACCGTCGGGTCAAGGTTGTAGCCCTTCTGGCAGCACGCCAGCAGATACGCGCTCTGCAGCATGTTGTGCGTGTTGTTGGAAGCCATGCCGTCGGTGCCGATGGTCAGGTTCACGCCGGCGTCGAGCATCTTCTGCACGGGCGCGTAACCGCTTGCCAGCTTCATGTTGGAAGCCGGGTTCAGGCTGACGTTGACGCCGTGCTTGGCCAGAATCTGGATGTCCGCATCGTCCACCCACACGCAGTGCGCCGCGTTCGTGGGCACGTCGAACACACCGCACGCCTCGAAAAACGCGGCGGGCGTCATGCCGTTATGGCGCTGCTTGCACTCCTCGTGTTCGCTTTGCGTCTCGGACATATGCAGGTGGATGCCACAGGAATGCTTCTGCGCCTCCTCCACCACGCGGCGCACCATGCTTTCGGGCGTGGTGTACTCACCGTGAATGCACATCTCGATCTTCACGCGGCCGTTGCCCGCACCCTGGTATTCCTCGAACAGCTCCTTGTTCACGGCGGCCACGGGCAGCGTGTCATAATCCGTATCGACGAAGCACATCGTGCCGCCGTCGGTGTGGTTGGCCTTCATGCCGGCCTCGAGCGTGGCCTTGGCGCGGTTGACCGTCGCATAGTACATGTCGGTGTAGCTGACAACGCCGTAACGAACCATCTCGGCCTGGGCGAGCATGCAGCCCCAGTAGTTGTGGTCGAAGTTCATCTTGCCCTCGAACGGCCACACCGTGTCATTGAGCCACTGCTGCAGGGGCTGGTTTTCCGCATACCCGCGCAAAAGCGTCATGGGCGTGTGCGCATGCGTGTTGTAAAACGCCGGCATGAGCAGCTTGCCCGCACCGTCGTAGCGCTCGCCGTACCGTTCGGCATCAGCCGGTTCCTCGTCGCCGATGTAGGCGATCGTGTCGCCCTCGACGCCCACGTACTTGCCATGCTGGCAATCGAAGTTCTCGTCGAGGATGTCGATGTTGCAAAAGAGCATCTTGCTGTTCCTTTCAGATGTCCGTCCCGTTTCAATCCCACTTCACCAAAACATGTAGAAAACGGCGCCGGCCTGGGCTTCGCGCCTTCGTAGCTGCCGCTTTGGGCACCCAGGCGCATCACGCTTCGCCTGGCTTTCAGCACGCATTGCGCCTGCAGCCTGACCGCCGTCTCTTGTCCAGCACACGAACCCTTGCGGGCGCATACGACAAAGTATAGCGTATTTCCAATTATGGACTTGCACTATTATTAGACATAATCCTATAATGGCACACGTCAACTCTGAAGCATTGACAGCCTGGTCCGCACAGCCAGGCAACCTCCCGCCAGGACGCGTGCCTCTGGGCCGGCGCGCGTCCTCTCGCGGAAGACACGCGCAGAGCAACCACGCGAACTTCATGCCCGGGAGAAGGGCACACCACATGAAAAGCGACCCCACACATGCAACCTCATCGAAGCGCTGGGTGCGCGTCGAAGCAGACCCATTCGAGGAAACAACCACTCAAAGCCAGACAAAGTGGCGTATGATAGATGGGTCTGTCACAACGAAAGGACGCTTCATGTGGTCGTCATGCCACCCGAAATCTGAAAACGAGCTCAACGAATGCGCCCAGCTTGGCAAGAGCCTGAGCAGGCTGACCCAGCCCTCCATTCTCGCCGTGCTCGCGAAAGCGGGAAAACCGCAACATGGTTACCTGATCATCCAGGAAATGGCCAGCGGCCCCATGTTCGGCGGCAATGCGCCAGACGCCACGGGCGTGTACCGCATCCTCAAGCAAATGGAAAACAACGGCCTGGTCGAAAGCGCCTGGGACACGTCGGAATCTGGCCCCGCGAAACGCTGCTACACGCTCACCGACGAGGGCCGGGCGTGCCTGCGCCGTTGGATCGATGCATTGGCCTGCTATGCCGCAAGCATCGAGGATTTACGTGTCATCGCCTCCGACGCCCTGGGCATCGACGTCCCCGACCTGCCCACCTGCCTGCACGGCATCGAGCTGGACGAGGACGACGCCGGCAAATAGGCGCTTCAAAACGCAAACTCTCAAAGGGCCCGACCCCGGAATACCACCGGAGCCGGGCCCTTCATCTTCACCTGACGCAGGCGTATTCCGCGCGCAGGCCCTACGTGTACATGCCACCGTACGGACGTGACGACTTGGGCCGCAACCGCCTGAACCCGTCATCGAGCGTGCGGTTGGTGCCGAAATGCGCGTTGTACTCGTCGATCAGCCCCTGCACGACCACGCGGTCACGTTCATCGAGCTCCTCCTGTGCCAGCTGCGGGTTGACGTCCGCCTCGTCGATGGCATGAGCGAGGTAGATGACACCACCGTGCATGCCGTTTGCCAGATAATGCCCCGCGTGCCCCATGAGCAAGATGATGCCGCCGGCCATGTATTCGCCCAGAAACGAGCCCGCGTCGCCGCCAATGACGAGCACAGGACACTTCTCCTGGTACTGCTTCATGTGGATGCCGTTGCGCCACCCGCAGTCATCGCGCACGAAAATGGAGCCGCCGCGCATGCCATAGCCCGTCGCGTCGCCGCAGCGCCCGTGTA
This sequence comes from uncultured Coriobacteriia bacterium, assembly GCA_949283445.1. Next base: position 3,377 of record CASDTD010000230.1, read on the forward strand.
TGACGATCGCGCCGTCGTTCATGGTGTTGCCCACCTGGTCTTGCGCGTTGCCGTGCACCTCGATGGTGCAGCCGTCCATGAAAGCGGCCATGTCGTTTCCCGGCGTGCCCGTTATGTCTATGTGCACAGGCGCCCGCAGCGCATCGCCGATATAGCGTTGCCCGTACACCTTCGTCAAGACGAACTCCGTTTCCCCGCCGCGCACGCCGGCGCGAATCTGCTCGTTGAGGTCACGGTAGTACGTCGTGCCCACTTCGATGCGAATAGCCATCTACGCTTCCCTCCTTCCCGGGAACCCCTGCATGAGCTGGGCGTCTCGAAACGCCCGGGGCAAGTCGAGCAATGCCGGCACGCGCTCGAGCACATCATCGGGCAGACTCGCCAAAGGCATGCCCTGCTCGATGATCGAGGTGTAGATGCCCGCGCCTTCGGGCTTGTTCACCAGCACGTACCCCACGAGCTTGCCCTCGCGGATGTTGAACCGGGTGAGCCATCCGTCACCCGTCGAGACCACTGTCTCCACGTCGGGAAGGTCGCATGACGGGTCGATGATGCCGCAACCCAGGATGTCTATCTCGCCGAAGAACCCGACGGCATTGCGCGCACAGCTGCCGGGAAAACACGCATCTGCATCGCCCGCCATGGCGCGCCCCGCCACGCGTCCCTGCTCGCAGGCAACCGGCCACAAAGCAAGTGGGGCATCCGCGCCAAGCAGCACATTGTGCACGTTGGCCACATCCCCGGCGGCGTACACGTCGGGAAGCGTCGTCATCATATGCGCATCGCAGGCAGCCCCTCGTTCGCACAACGCGCCGGCCTGCTCCAAGATTCCGGCATTCGGCCGCACGCCAACGGCGGTAACGAGCAGGTCGCAGGGCAGCTGTTCGCCATTGGAAAGGAGCACGCCGGAAACCGCACCCGCCTCGTCGCATTCGACGCTTTCGACGACGGCACTGGGAACGTTGACGATGCCATGGCGCTCGAACACGTCCACGAGCAGCTGCGCGCCTTGGTCGTCCAGCAGCTTGCGCAGCGGGCGGGCGGCGTGCCCCACAAGATACACCGTATCCACGCGCGCGGCGAGCCCTTCGGCGGCCTTGGTGCCGATAAGTCCGCTACCCGAGACGACGGCACGCACGGGCTGACCCGTCGCGCGCTTTGCCGCAAGCGGGCCGTCCAGACAGGCGCGAATGGCACGCGCGTCGTCCATCGTGTTGAAGAAGAAACTGTTCGGCGCATCGTCGGCAAGCCCCGCCACCTGCGGGCGCAGGGGCACAGACCCCATGGCCACCAGCAGCTTGTCATAGGACAGCGTCGTGCCGTCCTCGAGCGTCACGGTCTTTTCCGACGCGCCGATTCCAACCGCCGCGCATCCGGGGCCGAACAAGGCGTCGACGCCGTTGCGCTCGTACCATTCCCGCGAGCGAATCTCGGCCCGCTCCTCGTCGGTCTTGCCTTCCAGAATGTAGGAGATAAGCGGCGTGCCATACGCCCGGCCCGCTTCCGGCGACACCATCGTGATGCGCCCCGTCGCGTCCAGGCTGCGTATCGCGTCGACAGCGCTCACGGCAGCTGCGGAATTGCCCAAGATGACGTACTTCATGCTACTTCCCTCCTTCCAGCGCGCATGCCGGCTCTTCGTCGACCTCGACGCACACGAGCGCCCCGTTGATGCAGGCGTCCACGCAGGCCGGGCGCCCCGCGCTCCATCCCGTCGCGCACACGTCGCACTTCACTGCCGTGCGCTGAACGGAAATGGCACCGTACGGGCATTGCACCATGCAGGTGCGGCAGCCCACGCACTTGCCCGTGTCGCAGACGATCGCCCCCGTTCTCGGGTCTTTCGAAAGCGCGCCTGCAATGCACCCCGCAACGCAGGCGGGTTCATCGCACTGATGGCAGACGACGGCCAGCGACGCGTATATGTCGCCTTCGACATGCACTGCAGGCTGCCGGCGCTCCTTTTCCCACAGGAACGCTTTGACGACATCGCCCGTCTGCGAATGCGCCGCCGTGCAGGCGACCTCGCATAAATGGCACCCCAGGCACTTGTCTTCCAATGCGTACACGCGTTTCACCTACATCACCTCCCCGGCGTATTTGATGCCGAGCACGTCGAGTTCCTTTTCGTTGAGGTCGATGCCGCGCAACATGAGACGGTTGCCGCGCAGCGATTCGATGGCGTTGATGCCCATGCCGCCCAAAATCTCCTGAATCTCGTGGTTCCAGGCTCGGATCAAGTTGACGACACGCTGCGCCGCGACCTCGGGGTCGAGACGCTTGACCAGCTCGGGGCGCTGCGTGGCGATGCCCCAGTTGCATTTGCCCTTGTTGCAGGAGTGGCACATGTGGCAGCCCATGGCGATGAGCGGCGCACTAGCGCAATACACGGCGTCGGCACCCAGGGCGATGGCTTTGACGATGTCACTCGAGCAGCGGAACGACCCCGACACCACCAACGAGACGGTGTTGCGTATGCCCTCGTCGCGCAGGCGCTGGTCGACTGCCGCGGTCGCGAACTCGATGGGAATGCCCACGTTGTCGCGGATACGCGTGGGCGCGGCACCCGTTCCGCCGCGGAAGCCGTCCACGCAGATGATGTCGGCGCCGGCGCGCGCCATGCCGCTGGCGATGGCCGCGACGTTGTTTACCGCCGCCACCTTCACGGCGACCGGCTTCTCATAGCAAGTCGCTTCCTTGATGGCGAAGATGAGCTGGCGCAGGTCCTCGATGGAGTAGATGTCGTGGTGCGGCGCGGGGCTGATGGCGTCGGTCCCCTCTGGAATCATGCGCGTAGCAGACACTTCTGCCGTGATCTTCTCGCCGGGCAGATGCCCGCCGATGCCCGGCTTGGCGCCCTGCCCGATCTTTATCTCCACCATGGACGCGGCGTTCAGATAGTCGCGGTCGACGCCGAAACGTCCGGATGCCACCTGCACGATGGCATTGTCGCCGAACTCGCGCAGGTCCTTGTGCAAGCCGCCCTCGCCCGTGTTGAAGAAGGTGCCCAGCTCGCGCGCCGCCAGCGCCAGGGCACGCTGCGCGTTGTAGCTGATAGAGCCGAACGACATCGCGCCGAACATGATGGGCACGTCCAGCTCGCGTCCGGGCAGCATCTTCGTCAGAATCTTGCGGGTTTTCTCGTCGATCTCGAGCTTGCTGGGTTTGGAACCCAAGATGACGCGCGTCTCCATAGGCTCGCGCAGCGGGTCGATGGACGGGTTGGTCACCTGGCTCGCGTTCAAGAGCATATGATCCCAGTACACCGGATAGCGCTTGTCGGTACCCATGCTGGTAAGCAGCACGCCGCCGCTTTGCGCCTGCGCGGCGATGTCCTGCAGAATCTGCCCCGTGAAGTTCGTGGAATTGGGCTGTGCCTGTTCGTTGCGCACGATGGTAAGGGCATGCGTGGGACAAATGGTCACGCAGCGCTGGCAGTTCACGCACTGTTCTTCGTGTACGCGCATGATGTCCAGATCGGCATCGTAATAGTGCACCTCGTTGGCGCACTGCCGCTCGCAGGCACGGCACTTGATGCAGCGGTTTGCGTCGCGGTCGACCTTGAACACGGGCAACACGCAGTTAATCATCGTCTCTTCCTCCCTTCGCGCCGTTCAAACGCACGATGACAGGCTTGCCGCCTTCCACCGCGCGCACGTTTTCCACGTCGTCGCACACGATGCGGATGGCAGATTCCTCGCTGGCGAAATAGACCATGTCGCCCTTCTCGCCCATCATGAGCGCGCGCAGCTTGAGGCGGTCGTTCAGTGCGAGCAAGCCGTTTCCCGTGCCCAAGATGATGGAGAACGGGCCGTTGACGAGCGCCGGGCCGTACACTTCGCGAATAGCCGTCTCGTAGGCCCGGTCGTCGGGTGTCATGCGGTCGATTTCGTCCCAGCTGGGCGCGCACAGAATGTGCGCCGCCATCTCCAGCGAAAGCCCGTGCCGACGCACCAGCAAATCGAACAGGTAGGTGATGGCCTCGGTGTCGGTCTGTAGCGAGCAGTCATAGCCGAATTGCTCGATGTAGCGCCGGTTGGCGTCATAGGAGGAAATCTCGCCATTGTGAACGATGGACCAGTTCAACAGCGTGAACGGGTGCGCACCGCCCCACCAGCCCGGCGTGTTGGTGGGAAAACGCCCGTGCGCCGTCCACAGCCAGGCCTTGTAGTCCTGCAGTCGGTAGAACTCGCCCATGTCCTCGGGGTAGCCCACGCCCTTGAACGCGCCCATGTTCTTGCCGGAAGACGCCACGAATGCGCCGTCGATGCGGGAATTGATGTGCATGACGCAGTCCATGACGAACTGTTCCTCGTCGCCTTCCGCGAACTCATCGACCTTCTCGGAACGCGGCGCGACGAAATAGCGCCAGATGAGCGGCGGGTTTTTGACAGAAGCGACCTTCGTGGTTGGCAGGCGTCCCGTCGCCTCGATGGAAAACATCTCCTCGAGAAAATCCTGGACCTTCAAACGCGCTTCGCGGCTGTCCAGGAAAATGTGAAACGCGTACAGCTCGGCATATTCGGGGTAGATGCCATAGGCGGCAAAGCCACCGCCCAGTCCGTTGCCGCGTTCGTGCATGAGCGCGATGGACTTGATGATATCGGTGCCGTCATGGCGCTTGCCGCTGCGGTCCATGATGGCCGAAATGGCGCACCCCGACGGAATGCGAACCTCCCCTTCCCGTTTGAGCATCGGCAGTCCTCCTTGAAAACCAGGCGGGCTTCTATGGGAACGCCCGCGTTCTTGCAGAGAGGACTTTAGGAGAGTTCCGAGGAAGTCAAGAAAAGCGAAACAGGCTTTTAACAGGCGGAAACACACTCGAAACATGCCT
>CASDTD010000231.1 GCA_949283445.1 uncultured Coriobacteriia bacterium
CGAGACGGGCGCTATGGTTCCCTGGGAAGCCATCGTGCCGCTGCTCGTGATCTACGGCATCATCTTCCTGTACTACCTCGTGGCCACGGTCTTTCCCATCGACAAGATCATCGGCCGCATCTACCCCATCTTCGGCGCGATTTTGCTGCTTTCCGCAGTGGGCATCTTCGTCGGTCTGTTCGCGGGCGGCGGCATCTTCACGCTCGCCGAGGTGTATGGTCCGTGGCCTGAGTGGGTCAACCAGGGTGTCATCGGGCAGGCGTTTGGCTGCGGCTGGGCCAATCTCATCCCGATGTTCTTCGTCACGGTTGCCTGCGGCATCGTCTCCGGCTTCCACAGCACCCAGGCTTGCATCATCGCCCGCTCCGTCAACAGCGAGTTTGAAGGCCGCAACACCTTCTACATGATGATGATTCTGGAAGGCTTCATTGCCATGATCTGGGCCGCTGCTGCCATGGTCGTCTACACCAACGGCATCGCCGACCCGGGTGTCACCGGCGCCACCGCAGTCGTCGGCCTCATCTCCCAGAGCTTCTTGGGGCCCATTGGCGGTGCTATCGCGGTTCTGGGCGTCGTGGTGCTTGCCATCACCTCGGGTGACACCGCGCTGCGTTCGCTGCGTATCATGATTGCCGACTACTTCCACATCGACCAGGTGTCCATGGCCAAGCGCGTCATCCTGTCTGTGGTGCTGTTTGCGCTCGTCGGTGCCGTGCTCATCTACTCCAAGATGGACCCGAGCGGTTTCAACGTGCTGTGGCGGTACTTCAGCTTCGCCAACGAGACCTGCGCGGTGTTCGCGTTCGCGTTGATTTCCGTCTACCTGTTCGGGCGCAAGAAGCCGTGGATTATGACGCTCATCCCGGGCTGCTTCTACATGTTCGTGTGCTCGAGCTACCTGCTCAACGCCAAGATCGGCTTCGGGCTGGACTGGACGGTCGCCTATATCGTCGCCGGCGTGCTGACGGTCATCTACTTGGCGCTCATCGTGCGCGCGGGTCTGAAGCGCCGCAAGCGCATCGAGACCGGCGAGCTCGACCCGACGGCCGACGAAACGCCGGATGATTCCGCCGAAAACGAGGCCAAGGCAGCTGCCGAGGAGAAGCAGGCTGCATAAACCGTATCGTTCGACTCTGACGTCCTGCCATTATGCTGGGGCGCCGGAGCCTCTCTTCTCCTGACGCCGAGGGCTGAATCTACGACAGCCTAAGCCACTGAGGGGTGGGTTTGCGACAATTTGAGGACAATTTAGCCCCTTATCTGTCGCGAACCCACCCCTCGGCGTGTCGGGGAAAGGCCGTCTGTCGTGAACCCACCCCTCGGCGTGCCGGGGGGCACCTGTCGCAAGCTTGCTTTCCGTGATAGCGGAGAAATCACGGCAAACGAAAGCGCCCCGCGAGGTTCAGTCCTCGCAGGGCGCTTGACGTGTGAAGCGGTTACGCTGGTGCGTGTGCAGTGCGGCGTTTACCTCTCCTTTTCGGAGACGAGCAGCAGGATGCCGGACACCAGGTTCGTGAAGATGAGCATGCACACGCCGAAGGCGACGGAGTTGGCCTTCTTGCCCTTGTAGATGCCCCAAGTGTGAACAGTCATGGGAATGGTCCAAGCCAGGCCGATAAGACCGATGCCCAGGGTGAAGATGCCGAAGATGGCCCAGTAGGCAATCGAGATGCAGCTGAAGATGAACGCGATCAGACGCAGCGTCTTGTCCTTGTCGGAAACGTTGTACTGCTGGCCTACGGCGACGGGCGTCGTGTAGACGTTGACCGTGGCGGCGGTGTTCGCCGTGCCGTACGGCTGCTGCTGGGCGCCCTGCTGTTGCGCGGGGTCAGCCTGCGGCTGCTGCGGAGCTGCCTGTGCGGCCTGCTGCTGCGGGTTTGCCGTGTAGTTGTCGGTCCACTGCGTGCCGTCCCAGTAACGCAGCTTCGTTGCGTCGCCAGACGGATCGGGGTACCAACCAGGTTGTGCGCTTGCCATGATTCCTCCAAATGATGTACATCACTGACATATCATATATGGAGATATTATGCAGTATTTCCGCTCGGCAAAGGCGGAAAAACCTCAAAAGCCTGTGCAAGGAAGCTGACGGGCGCCGAGCGAGCTTTGCGAGGGCAGGCGCGTATAACGAAGCATGCAACAAAACGTGAAATAAACAACTGCAGCGCCCGAACGCAATCGTTACAATAGGGCACGCATATTCGACACAAACCGACAGAAGGTGCTATGGAGCCGCGTCAAACCAAGCGCACGAAAGTCATTTGCACGATGGGGCCAGCTGTCGACAGCGAGGTCACGCTCAGAAACCTCGTCGAAGAGGGCATGGACATCGCGCGACTCAACTTCAGCCACGGCGACCACAACGAGCAGCTCGCGCGTATCAACCGCTTGAAGAAAGTCCGCAGGGAACTCGGCACGCCGACGGCCATCCTCATGGACATGAGGGGGCCGGGGGTCAGAACGGGCTCGCTTGCGGG
>CASDTD010000232.1 GCA_949283445.1 uncultured Coriobacteriia bacterium
CTGCATCACCGCCTCCGGTGCGGTCAGCTTGGGCATGGCAAAGTACTTCGAGACGCTGCCCGACAGCCAGAACCGCCCCAAGCCCACGCTGGTGCTGGAAATCAACCCCAAGCATGAGATTTTCGAGACGCTCAAGGCCGCCATGGAAGCCGGCGACGAAGACAAGGTCAAGGACTATGCCGTCATCCTCTACAACCAGGCACGCCTGGCCGAGGGCCTGCGCTTGGAAAGCCCCGCTGCCTACAACGAAGCTGTCCTGAAACTCATGAAATAAAGCGCACGGCACACGCGAAGTTCGAGAGACCCTGCGGGAAACCCCGCAGGGTCTCTTTTTTGCGCTTGCACACAGATGTGGTCCACCCGCAGGCAGGCGCTCGCGGCCCCGCCTACGTGAACGCGCCGACCCGTGAAAGAGCACGCCAGAAAACAGCCTCCTGGTGACGTGTGCGCCCATCTCGCGTGGGGGCCAGGACGCTTCGCAGGCCCCCATCTGCCAGAAAAGACCCGCTTGGTGACCCGCACATCAAGGGAACAAGGTCACCAGGAGGGCGTTTCTTGGCAAGAAGCGCTCCGAGAGCCCGCAGAAAGCCGCATCGACCCGCGACGTAGGTCACCAGGCGGGTCTTTTCTGGCATGCGCCGATAGAACCCGGGCTACTCCCCTGCCAGGATGCTGCGCGCCACGGCAAGGCCGTTGGCAGATGCCTGCTGCAGGCCACGTGTGACACTGGAGCCGTCGCCAATCGCCCGCAGGCCCTGGATATTCGTGCGGAAATGCTTGTCCACAAGCACCTTGTTCGAATAGAACTTGACCTCCACGCCGTAGAGCAGCGTCTCGTCGCTTGCCACGCCCGGCGCGACGATGTCGAGCGCTTCGATCATCTCCACGATATCGGTCATGATGCGATGCGGAAACACGAGTGCTAAATCACCCGGCTCTGCGTCCGTCAACGTGGGATGCAGGCTATTGCGATGCAGACGCTCGAAGTTCGTGCGACGCCCGCGTTTGAGATCACCATAGGTCTGCACGAGAATGCGCCCGTCCGACAGCATGTTCGACAGCCGTGCGATGTGCTTGCCGTATTCGATAGGCTCGTGGAACGGCTTCGTGAACGACTTAGACACCAGCAGTGCGAAGTTCGTGTTGCGCGTCTTGAGCTCTTCGGACTTGTACGCGTGTCCGTTGACGACGGCAAGACCGCCCTCATAGTATTCGGTCGCCACGACACCGGATGGGTTCGTGCAAAACGTGCGCACCTTGTCATCGTAGGTGGGCGCGTAGTAGACGAGCTTGGCTTCGTATAGGCTCTTGTTCAACGCATCGAGCACCTCGTCGCGCACTTCCACGCGCACGCCCACGTCCACCTGGCCTGCTTCGGCCTCGATGCCATGGTCGACGCACATATGAGAAAACCAGTCGGCGCCCTCACGCCCCACAGCGGCGATGACTTCGGGGGCATGCAGGTGCTCGCCGCGGTCGGTGACCACCTCGCGCAGCACGCCGTCGTCGATGACGAGGTCGGTGACCATCGTGTTGAACTTGAACTCGACGCCGCGCTCGATGAGGTGCTGCTCGATCCTGCAGTAGATCTTGTAGCCCTCTTCGGTGCCCAGATGGCGGATCGGGCATTCGATAAGCTGCAGGTTCGCCTCGACCACACGGCGGCGCAGCTCGCGAATCTCGTCCGCGTTGTCCGCACCGTACACGTGCGTGTCCGCGCCAAAGTGCAGGTAGATGTCGTCGGAATCTTTCATGAGACGCGCGGCGGCGTCATAGCCCAGAATCTCGGGCAGGTTGCCGCCCACATCCGGAGACAAAGACAGCTTGCCGTCGGAAAACGCGCCCGCGCCCGCGAAGCCCGTGGTGATGGCGCATGGGTTGCAATGCTGGCACACCATCGTGCGGCGTTTGGGGCAGACGCGTTTCTCGATGGGCCGGCCCTTCTCGATGACGAGGACCTTGAGGTCAGGACGGTTCTCGACCAGCTCGTAGGCGCAGAAGATGCCACTCGGCCCCGCGCCGATGATTATCACGTCGTATTCGTTCGCTTGCATAAGCAAGGCTCCTCTCTGCTGGCAACAGCGCGTGGCATGGCATACGTGACAAGTGGACAGGGCATTTGTCACGCTGGGAATCGTGTGACAAATGCCCTGTCCACTTGTCACGTTCTCTCTGCCCTCCGCGGCGAGGTGACGCCGTTTCCGTTAGTACGCCCAGGGGTCGGAAAGGTCGACGCCGCTGGCGATGAGCTGAACGTCGCGGGCGATTTCCGCTTCCTCGTCAGTGGGGATGACGAGTGTCTTGACCGCCGCACGGTCCGTGGAGATGATGCGCTCGACGTTTTCCTTCGCGTAATTGCGCTGCTCGTCGATTTCGATGCCGAAGTTCTCCAGACCGCGGAAAATCAGACGGCGCGCGTAAGCATCGTTTTCACCCACGCCGGCCGTGACGACGATGACGTCGACACCCGCCAGCTCGAAGGCGTACGAGCCGATCATGCGGCGGATGGAGAACAGGAAGATGTCGTAGGCGAGCTCTGCCTGCGCGTCACCGTGGCGGATAACCTGCTTGAGATCGCGCAAGTCCCCCGACGTGCCGGACACGCCCAGAAAACCGGACTCGCGGTTCAAGACCTGGTCCATCTCGCGCGGCGACAGCCCCTCTTTCTCCATGATGGCGGTGATGATGGCCGGGTCGACCGAACCGGAACGCGTGTTCATCATGATGCCGTCGAGCGGCGTGTAGCCCATGGATGTATCCATGCTGTAGCCGTGGTCGATGGCGCAAATGGACCCACCGGCGCCCAGATGGCAGGTAATCATCTTCAGCTCGCGCAGATCCTGCCCCAGAAACTCGGCGGCACGACGCGACACGTACTTGTGCGAGATGCCGTGGAAGCCGAACTTGCGGATGTTGTACTTCTCGTAATAGCGGTACGGAATCGGGTCGATGTAGGAGCGGCGCGGCATGGTCTGATGAAACGCCGTGTCGAACGCCGCGACCTGCAACGCCTGCGGAAACAGCTCCTTGCAGCGGCCGATGACCTTGAGCGCATAGGGATTGTGCAGCGGCGCGAGTTCCGCGTACTGCTGGATGACGTCGATGACACGGTCGTCGATTTCCATCGAGCAGTTGAAGGCGTCGCCACCGTGAGCAACACGGTGCCCGATGGCGTCGACTTGCGACAGAGAATCGAGCGGTGCGCCCTCGATGTCGGTGAGCGCGTGCAAGACGACGTCCATGGCCCCGTCATACGTGTCGGCCTTGACGTCTTCTATGACCTGTCCCGCTGCGTTCGTATAGTTATGCCGGGCATTGGGACGTCCGATGTTTTCCACCACGCCCTTGGCGATGGACTTGTTCTTGGGAAGGACCGGCTCGTTAAGCGATTCGACGATGGTGTCCGTGTCGAAGAGCTTGTACTTGAGCGAGCTCGAGCCCGCGTTGAATACCAGCGTTTTCACAGGGCATGCCTCTCAATCAGCTCGAGATGGCGCCGCTCGATGACGGCGATGCATTCGTCGAGCTCGTCGCGGTCGGTGGGCTTGTGCAGGTGGCACAGCGGCTCTATGCCAAACGCCTGGGGCTGGTATTCCGCATAGGCGGACATGAGCACGATGAGCGGCTTGTGGTCCATGCTCTGCAGCGCGTCACGCA
>CASDTD010000233.1 GCA_949283445.1 uncultured Coriobacteriia bacterium
CCCCATGGTGTCTGCCGCACGCATCGCAGTAGCCGTTCTCGTCTGTATCTGCGTACTGTGAGCAGGCGGCATGGTGCTTATCGCACTTGTCACAGACGCCGTCGTCGTCCGCATCTGTGAAACCGGGACATGCCGTCGAGCTAGCGCTATTACCAGCAGCTCCTTCCGTTGCCAGCGCACCTTGTACGCTCGCGAGTTTCTGGCCGATTCCATTTGCAGACGAAGTCGCATACGCCACCTGCGCCCCACTTGCAGCGTGCCGAAAGCCGTGCCCCATTGCAAACGCTGCCGGTACGCCAATCGCCAAAACCAGCACCGCGACTATCGCTATCACGATGGCCCTCTTCATGATGATTCCCTTCCTCGATTTCACCGTTCACCTACAACACGATCGAGAACGGGAAATCCATTCACGCGGAAGTGAATTTTTCGTTCCGTTGCAAGGTGGGCTCTTCCCTGCCCCCGCCAGCTGCTCGCAAGCCGCGTGTCTCCGAAGAATTCACGTCACACCCTGCTTCTACTATGGGCCTGCACTGAAACCGAGTACCCATGGAGGCTCATCATGTACGAACCGAGTAAGCATTGCGCCACGTTTCACATAGCAGGGTTTCAACATTACGACGGCGCCCTGGCCCTGGCAGAGCTCAAAGCAGGACATACACTCAGCCTTGTGCCGGAATTCGACAACCCGCATGACCCGAATGCCATCGCACTGTATCACGGAAACCTGAAGCTCGGCTTTATCCCTCGCTTCGAAAACGAGCTCATGGCGCAGCTCATGTACTACGGGCACACGAATGTCTTTCAGTGCCGCATCCTGCAGGTCGACGAGAAAGCAGACCCCTGGGAGCAAGTCCGCGTGGGCATATACGTCACGGACAACAGAAACCGGGCGTAAGCGCATATCAGATAACGCTTGTCGATGCCCGAAACCCGTCTGCAAGATTGGACTTTGGGCACTCCCGTGCCGATGTCTTCGGGCATCGGCACGCCGCCCGATTACCGCACGGGCTCCCGGTTGACTGCGCTGGCCACGCGGCGGGCATACCGCCGATGCGCCCAAACGGCGAAGGCGGCGGTTGCGGCGATCCAGGCGGCGCAGAGCGCGATCGTCGCGGCAGGCGGCAGGACCGTCGGCAGGCCTGCGAGCATCCAGGACATCTCGGCGGCGAAGCCTGTGGGAAGGGCGCAGACAACCGCACGCATCCCCTCGGCCATGATTCCCAAAAGCGGCAGCACGGCGCAGGCCACGATGGGCACTGCGAATACGCTGCTCTTCATTTGGTCGTCGGCGAGCAAGCCGAACGCCAGGCTCATGAACAGGATGGGCAGCGACGCTGGGATCGCAAGCGCGAGGACAACTGCCGTCTTCGCCGCTGGGAACCCGACGGCAAGGCAGGCAAGGGCCACTGCGATCAGCGTCCATGCGAGCGATGCTAAGAACTTGCCGATTGCCGCTTGCGCCGTGGAGACGCCCGCCTGTGCGAGCGTCACGGGCACGCCGCGTTCGGCCTCTTCGGACATGACGTAGAGCAGCCCGACAGATCCCGTGTAAGCGGGCGCAATGGCGACGGCGACCATTGTGAGGAACGCCTCCGATCCAGCGCCGCCGAGCCAATCCACGCCGATAATCGACGAGAACACGAACGCAAGCAACGCGCATGTCGCCAGCATCATGAGCATGACGGGATTGCGCGCCGCATCGACCGCATCGTGCAGGGCGACCGCTCCTATGTTTTTCAGCGTAGAATTGCCTTTCATAGTTCCGCCATGATACCTGAACATCATGTCGAGAAACATGATGCAGACTGCGGGCATGCCAACAGAGACCGGACAAACATAATGAGAGCGCTCATATATAATGATGCGGCCTGACGGACGCGAGCCGGGAGAGGTGCATGGCGGACTACAACACCATAGAGGAGCTGCTCGAGGGCGAGCGGGGAAGCAGCGTTCACATCGAGTGCGGGCGCGATGCGGTGGACCGCGCGGTGCGCTTCGTCCACGGCGCGTACGCGAATCGCCGCTGCGCCTTCTATGTCGCAACCGACAAGGGGTTCGACCGCGACACGGTGCGCTCCTACCTGCGCTTCTTTGCGCGCGTCGCTGGCGGCGCCGTCACGGCAGAGGAGGCACTTGCGCATTTCGGGCTCAAGGACGTTGCGAAAACGTCCGTCAAGAAGCTTTCGCCCGAGCAGCGCGCGCTCATGAACTTCGCGCGCATGAGCCTGTTCGAACCTGAGGTGGTGTTCTGCGAACGGCCGCTGGGCGACATCACGCCCGCCACGCGCGGTCTTGTGCAGGCGTTGCTCGGCCAGGTGGTCGAGGCGGGCGGCATCGTCGTCACGTGCGGCGAGCCCCTGCGCGAGGCGCTGCTCATGCCGGGCTCCGCGTTCTACGAGGAGGACGGTCGCTTCTGGCAAGCGCAGACCAGCGATGGCGACGACAACGCCGATGCGCCCGCCTACGCCGGCGACGAAGTGCGCGTGTTCAAGGTTCCCGCCAAATCCGGCGACGCGACCTTGCTTTTCGATCCGCGCGAGGTTGACTTCGTCGAGAGCGTCAACCGCGCGAACTTCGTGAGCGTGCGCGACGAGCTCTATCCCGTGCAGATGACGCTCGACGAGCTGGAGGCCGAACTCGAGCGCTACGGCTTCTTCCGCTGTCACCGCTCTTACATTGTCAATGTGCAAAAGGTCGCGAAGGTGGAGCGCTTCACCCGCAACAGTTTCAACCTCACGCTCGCCGATGCCGCGGCAACGCAGATCCCGCTCGCCAAGGGCCGTGCCGATGAAATGCGCGACCGCTACGGCTGGCGGTAGCCTGCGGCGAAGGCTGGCAGCGGGTAACGCCGTACGCGCAGCGACCGTTCGCCTACGCGGATGCTCGCACGGTGCCGTCGTACGAACGGGCAGGTCATGCGCGGTAAACCGCAGCTCGACTGACGGTCGAGTCGACTCAACTGATGGTCGGTTGAGTGAGGGACGCTTTTTTCTGACGATGGGATCGGCCCCATCCGCACAAGGAAAGGATCGATCATGACAAAGCAAACCTTCGGCTCCACCATAGCCGCGCTCCGGAAAGAGAAGGGCATGACTCAGTTGGAGCTCGCACAGAGCATGGGCGTCACCGACAAGGCGGTGTCGAAATGGGAGCGGAACCTCTCCTTCCCCGACGTCGCGTCGCTTCCCAGACTTGCGGAGCAGCTCGGCGTTTCGGTCGACGAGCTGCTTGAAGCGAAGACGTCCGCACAGGAAGAGCCCGCCCGAAGCAAGGTGCGTCCGCTCATCGAGCTCGTCCTCAAAGCCGTCGCGCTCGCCATGGGCGTGGGTGTGACGGCGCTTTCGATCATGGACGAGGTCGAGCCGAGAAACGCGCTCTGCCTGCTCGGCATAGGGCTTGCCTGTCTCGCTCTTGTCCAGATCGCGCATACGGACGACGAATAGCGCTGCGCCTTCCTACTGAGCGGGGGTGAGGGGGCGTTGGATTCCGCGCTGCTTTGGGGACCGCTACTTATCATCGTCCAGGGAGCGGATGCTCTTGCTGGCAAGGCCCGCTGCGCAGCATGCAACGGTCAGCGCGCCGCACATGACGAACCACGTGGAGATGCCGACTTGCTCGGCGAGAACCCCCGAGACCACCAGCCCCACCGGCGTGGCAAGCGTCGATCCGGTGAGAAAGATGCCCATGACGCGGCCGAGGGCGCTTGCAGGCGCACGCGTCTGCATGATGGGGAGCAACGGCGCGTTGAAGCATCCCATCGCGGCTGCGGCGACGCCCATGAGCACGGCGAACGCGGGAAACATGCTCGGCGTGAGCAGGCCGCATCCCGCGATTGCCGCTCCAAGCGCGATCACCGAAACCACCAACACCGCAACGCGCCGCTTGCCGCCGCCCCACACCGCCATGAGGGCCGATCCTACGAGCAGCCCTACGCCGAACGTCGCTTCCACGATGGATGCCTGCCAGCCGTCGCCGCCGAAATGCTGATAGGTCATGAGCGGCGCGAGCGAACTTGCGGGCATGAACAACAGCATCGTCGTCATCACGAGCAGCATGAGGTTGCGCAGGCCCGCATCGCGCATGATGACCGTGGCGCCTTCTCGCAGATCTCCGAGCACTGTTGAGGATGCGGTTGCGCCGGCGGCCTGAGGCGGCACCCGAGCGATGCCAAGGCACAGGCATGCGAAAGCGGCGCATACGGCATCAAGCACCATAACGCCGCCAAGCCCGACCAGGTTGTACAGCAGGATGCCGAGCGCTGGTCCCGCGATGGACGACAGCGAGGTGACAGCCTGGTCCATGCTGTTGATACGCACGAGATGCCGTTCGGGAACAAGGCTTGGCATGAGCGCGGAAAAGGCCGGGCTGTGGAACGCCTGCGCGCTCGCTCTTGCAGCGAGGATCAGCAACATGAGCAGGATGCTCGTCTGACCCGCGAAGATAATGAGTGCGAAGGCAAGCGAGAGCGCGCCGGCAGCTCCGTCGGCGATGATCATGATGCGCTTGCGCTTGAAACGGTCGGCAGCCACGCCGCCGAAGGGGCTCAAGAGCGCGACGGGCAAAAGTGCCGCCGCCGACAATTTACGCGGGATTTTCGCCGCAGGCGAAGTGCTCTCCATCCATTCTGACGAACCCGACCTCGAGGAAGTGTTCCTCGAGCTGACCGGAAGGGAGTTCTAGAAATGAACGCCGCACTGAGGAAAACCAGGGCGCTTCTCGCCAAGGACTTTATCGACCTGTTCAGAAACCCGACCATGCTCATCGTGTGCCTGCTGCCTATCGCGTTCATGGCACTGTACTGGTTCATGGTCGGCGACGCGACAGGCGATGCGGCTCTCTCTGCCGAGCAGGAACGTGCCGTCAGCCTCATCATCCAGCAGTTCATGCTCGGGTCGTCGCTGTGCATGGCTACCGGCATGGTGTGCACGATGACGGTGCTCTACGGCATCGCGGAGGAAAAAGAGAAGCGCACGCTGCGCACCCTCATGCTCGCCAACGTGGGCGCCTCGCAGGTCATCGCATCCAAGACCGTTGTGGCGCTGGTAGCATCGACCGTCGTGAACGCCGCGTGCTTCTTCGTGGCAGGCGGCCAGCTGAACATGCTCGGGGCGTATTTGGTGCTGGGAATAATGGGGTCGCTGCCCATCATCCTATTCTCACTCGTGCTGGGGCTCGCGTGCCGCGACCAGATGACGGCGGGCGTCTACAGCGTGCCGGTGCTGCTCGTAGCGCTCGTGCCCATGTTCGGCATGGCCAACGAGACGATCGGGAAAGTCGCGCACTGGCTGCCCACGGGCGGCGTCTACGACTTGATCGGGCTCGCTTTGAGTGGCAACCTGCTTTCTTCAGACGCGCTCGCGCCGCTTGCCGTCACGGCGGCGTGGATTGTCGTGGGGGCGGTGCTGTTCGCCGTGCTCTTCAAGCGCCTGGCGCGGGACAACTAGCAGCGCTTTGCACGCATCATACCTCGACGATGGCAATTTTGATGTTCTCCCGTTTGAACAGTGGCTTGAGGTATTCAGGGTTTCGCAGCTCGGACAAGACCTGTTGCAACGCGATGAAGATGTCCGCAGAAGGTGCGCGGGAAGCATCTTCGAGTGCGTAAATCGTCCGCTCGGAAATCTTCATTCCCGTTGCCTCTTCCACTGCCTCGCACAGTGAACGCCCGCGCGTGAAACCGTTGCTCAACCGTGCTTCCTTCAGCAGAATGCCGTACGCTCCCCAATCGATAACGCTGTTCTCTTTCATGCTGTCTCTTCTCATGTTGTACTATCGTGCGACACTCGATATACTATTTTGCATTATAGTGCAATTTCTTCACATGTGGAGGTTGACATGAAGAGCACAGATGATAGACTCCCTAGCTATACGGGCTCCTCAAAGTACGTCCCCTACATCTGGGATCGGCCGAAACCAGGAGCCCATTCTTTTTGCAATTTACCCCGTCTCTGCATCGCCGTTCTAGTAGACGGCGGCTTCTACCTCAGACAATCCAGAATACATATCGGCAAACTCTCAGCACCCTATGGGACACCCCATAACATCGAGCCTTAGAGAACATATTGACGTACTCGAAGACCTGTCAGGCGAGCTGAAACCTGACCTCGCCTCCTGAGTATTTTAAGCGTGATTTTCTCTTGTCGTCCCGGAGCGTTGGCGCACTGAACAGCGACTTCTCATGCCCGCCTGCAATCCATCTGTGCACGCAGGCAACTATGTCACGGGCACTTGTTAAGAGCCACACTGCGCACCTGCGTCTTCATGACACAAGCGAGAGCAGCCCAAGCGGCCAGTAGAACATGAACCTGCCCACGAACGCAGCCAAGACAAGCAACACGGAAAGTCGCCACGTCCCGTTATTCCTCTCCCCAAGGCGTCGCCCCACCGAAAGCGCATCGCTCTTTGCGCAAAACGCGGCAGCAACGCGCCATACAAGATAGCCCAGAACAGCCCCTGCCACATTGGCTATGAGGTCGTTCACATCCACCGCACGAAACGTGATCAGCTGCGAAGTCTCGATGAGTAGCGAGAAAGCGAGCGCAAAACACAAGGTAGGCGCTACGTTGCACATCGGCCTGCCGAACAGCGGAAGGAGCACGCCCAGGGGAACGAACATGAGTACGTTCAGCCAGAAGGTAACACCCATATCGGAGAAGGGCACGAAATTGAACGCGGCGTGCACAATGCCGAGCGGTTTGCCGGTCGCAGGGTTTATGGCCCCTTGCGGCATGTTAACGATATCGGAAAGCGCCCCCGCACCCGTAACCTGCAGCACGGTTCCTACATAGACAGCGAACACCAGGGCAAGCGCCCACGTTCCACCAGATAGCCCCTTGCCCATCCGATTTCTGTTTCGCGCAGACACGATGGCAAGGCAGACGAGACAGCAAGACAGCGAGCAGACAATCCCATAGATCGAGCCAAAACTGGTCATCATATCCACGAAGTAGTTCATCGAGAGCCCCTAGTCCAAACGTGACGCCTTGCGCAACGCTACGCGGTCTTGAACAGCACCGTCGGCGCGTAGTATAGGTTTTGGACTTGCCTACAGGCAGCTACACACGTGAAGCTTAAGAAAGGGATAAGACGATTGCAGCTGCTACGTTTCCGTCGCCACGCACAAGGTGCGCGCAACGCGCCCGCTAGCGTTCCTGCTCGTGTACAGAAACGTTCACCCACTGGTTTTGCTTGACATCTGCCCCGGAAAAGACGCCGATGTCGAGCATGCAGTCACGGTAGTCGCGCCCATGGGCGATAGTGATGTAATCGTCGTCAACCAGACGGTCATGAGTCGGGTCGAGGCCAATCCAACGTCCTTCGTGGTATACCTCAACCCAGGCATGCGTCGCCCCTTCGCCGCCGAGCATCCCGGCGATGTAACGCGCCGCAAGCCCCACATGACGACAGACAGCGAGCATGACATGCGCGTAGTCCTGACAGACGCCCCTGCCCTGCGCAAGCGCCTCTTCGGCAGTGGTCTGGATGGTAGTCGACCCCGGCGTGTACGTGAACGCACGGTACACCTCGTGCATGACCTCGGCCGCCGCATCGACCGGCGTGGCCCCGCTGGACAGCTCGGCGATACGCGCCTTGCAGACTTCGGTCAGCCTTTCGATGGCAGGGCCGGGAATGGTCAAAAAAGAGTCGAAACGGTAAAGCGGCTTGAACTTCTCTTCTTTGATGTTGTCGTTATCAACGAAGGCGATACCAGATGCCTCGTAGCTGAACACGTCGTGCGGTTCGGGGATATAGCCTGTCAGCACGAGAGAATCGAACGAATCAATGAGACGGTCGAGCTTGACGTCTGGCTCGATGTTCATTTCCACATCGACAATCTGCTGGCGCGGACCGGAAACAGGGATGCAGCGCAGCTGAAAGCGATGGTCGATCACGGGACAGCTGAACGTCAGCTTCATCTCGTAATCGAACTTGAGCTTCTTCACGCTGCCCTCCCTCTCGAAATCCTCGGCACGCGGCGTATCCGGACGAAAACGCCGAGACCCGAAACGCGTATGCGGCGCTACATCATAGCACGTCGAAAACGCGCATGTACGTCCGTTGTCTACGGACGGGCAGCATCCATGTCCATGGAGTTCAAAAGCCAGCTGGCGTCGGAATCATAGGAGACGACGCGCCCGCGCATGCTCTCGGCCAGAGCGGAAAGATCGCCGGCGGCCTCATCATAGCCGCGCGCCGGCAGCTGTCCGGCAAGCCAACTGAGGCTGTCGGCGAAACACTGCGGCAACGGCTGCTCGTCGAGCGTGCGCACGCAGGACGCAAGCTCGCGTTGGACGGCCGGCAGAATGTCAGCCGACAGTCTGAAGCGCGTGTAGAGATCGATGCGCTCCAAGTGCTTGCCGAGGAAGACGAGTGCTTTGAACGACGAGTCGGCCGTGAGGTTTTCCACGCCGCCCCAGAAGGCCAGCATGTAGTCCGTGATGTCGCGATGCACGAAGAGGTCTTGTTCTGCGCGTGGACGTTTCGATGCATCCGAAATGTCGTTCACGGACATCTCGATGTACTGCAAAAGACGACTGCCCAGCTCGGGCCGGAGCACGACGGCGTTGTAAAATGCCGAGTCGATGGCACCTCGGATGGAATCGCGGTTCGCCTTGTCGTAGAGGAAGCTGCGGATGAACTCGTCGAAGTCCTCGAAATCCTCGGGCAGGTCGAGCGCACGGGCAAACGGCCGGAACGCGTCGACGTCGGTATCCATGACGCGGTCGTAGAACGGGAAGAACGTGGAAAGCGTCGTGTACACGCGTTCGGTATAACGTCCGAGCCAGAAAAGGTGCTCAGCCTTGAGCGCGGTTATGTAGGTGAGGCTGCGGTTGCGGATGCGCGACAACTCGGTCAAGACCCGCTCGCGCTTGCGCTGGTCTTTGGCCTTGGATTCTTCCGAGGCAAGCACCCAGGTGTCTTTGAACCCACCGCCTTGCGACGAGTTGACAATCATCTCACCGGGTACCGAAGAATAGCGTGTGAGCCCCGAATACCAAACATGCGTGTTCTGCCCCGTGAGCACGAAGGCACGCAGGTCGCACTTGCGCGGGCTCCTCTCCCCCGTTTCGGGGTCGACCACGTCGATGTCCCGAAAGTCGATGACCTCCTGGGCAATGAACCGCCGCGGGTCCTCCTTGATGCGGTCTGCCAGCTCTTCGCGCTGCGCCTTGTCCAAGCTCGACCCGAACACGACACCGTAGCCACCGGCCTCCGCCACGTCCTTGATGACGAGTTCGCCCAAGCGCGCGAGCACCTCTTTGCGGTCGGCGTCGAACAGCGGCATGTACGTGGGCGCGTTGCTCAGAATCGGCTCTTCTCCTAGGTAGTATTTCACCATCTGGGGCACGAAGTAGTAGATGGCCTTGTCGTCGGCCGCACCGTTGCCCGGCGCGTTCACGATGGCGACGTTGCCCGCGCGGTAGGCACCCAAAATGCCGGGCACACCGATGACAGAATCGGGGTTGAACGCGAAGGGGTCGAGGAATTCGTCGGACAAGCGCCGGTAGACCACGCCCACGCGGTGGTGCCTGCCAGCGTAGTCGCGCAGGTAGACCTTGTTCTCGAGCACTTCCAGATCTTCGGGAAACACCAGTTCCGCGCCCGTCTTCTCGGCCAGGTAGGCATGTTCGAAAAACGCGGAATTGTACCGGCCGGGCGTGAGAACCACGGCGATGCCCTCACAGGAGACGAAGTCCATAGTCTTGCGCAACAAGCGCGGGTAATCACGATTGTCGCGAATATGCACCTCGTCGCGGAACAGCCGTGCGTCAGCGCGCCGCTCGATGTCGCGCACGAACAGCGAATAGCTCGCACCCGAGGGAATGCGCAGGTTGTCCTCGAGCACCCACCAGCGCCCGTCCTTGCCTTGCACGAGGTCTTCGCCGGCAATATGCGCGAAGACGCCGCCCGGGGGCATGACGCCGTTGACCTGCGGCAGATAACCTGCAGACGTGTACACGTACTCTTCGGGAACGACCCCGTCGACCACGATTCTCTTCTCGGAGTAGATGTCCTTGAGATAGGCGTTGAGCGCGTTGACGCGCTGTTTGAGCCCGCGCTCGAGCTCGTCGTATTCGTCGGAGGCGATGACACGTGGGATGGGGTCGTAGGGAAACAGGCGGTCGTGGTACACGCCATCGTGGTAAATGCCAAAACGCACGCCGTTGCGGGCAAGCTCCCGGTTGATCGACTCCCGACGGCTGACGAGGTCTTCTGCCAGCTTGCGTGCCCCTGTCTCGATTGCCATACACACTCCATCTGTCATCGTGCCCGAACTTGCCAGCGCAGCGCGCACCGTCTTTCAGTGTAACGCAGACACGCGGGTCCATGTCGTTTCAGGAGAATCGTTAACATCCTATTCGCAAACGTGGCCGGCCCTCGACA
>CASDTD010000234.1 GCA_949283445.1 uncultured Coriobacteriia bacterium
ACACGACCATAGTGAAGCACGACGCCGGGAACTACTTCTACATGCTCGACCCGATTCTGCTGCACGAGGCGTCGAAGTCGGACCCGCACGGAGTTGTCAGACTATAAGGATAGAGGCCCTTGCGGGCCTCTACCTGGGGCCCCCTACTAACGCTTTACGGTTTCAGGTGCCGATAACATCTTATAACCACGGGCCTCGGCTTACAAGACATTACGGGACATTACGGGACATTACGGGACGATTCGGGAGGATTACAGCCCATGCGCTCGGCGAGGGGAACGGTCTACAAGGTGCAAGACGGCGTGTGGCGCGTCATGGTGGAGGCCGGGCGCGACCCCAAGACCGGCAAGCGCGTGCGCATGACCAGGACCGTGCGGGGAAGCCGCAAGAAGGCCGAGGGCGTCAAGGCCGCCATGCTGGTCGAGGTGGGCGAGCCCGAGCAGGCGCGCGAGGACATGACGCTCGACCAGTTCTTCCACGCGCTGTACCGCCCGCACTGCGCCCAGACGGTGCGCGAGCGCACGCTTTCCGGCTACGACGACAAGTACGAGACGTTCGTCAGAAAGCCGCTGGGCGGCATGAGGCTTTCCCGCGTCAAGCCACCCGTCATACGCCGCTGGCTCGACGGCATAGAGGGCGACAAGCGCAAGGTCCAGGCGTACAAGATCGTGCGGCAGATGATGAACTACGCCGTGAAGATGGACCTGCTGGAAACGTCGCCCATGGCGCACGTGGAGCCGCCCAAGAACGAGCGCTACCGGTTCGAGACGCTGACGGCCGAGCAGGCGCGTGCGTACCTGGAGCACTTCCGACGCCCCGAGATAGACCGCAACGCCGAGAAGGCCGTGCTGCTGGCGCTGGCCGACGGGCTGACGCGCTCCGAGATGATCGGGCTCGACTGGGACGACATAGACGAAGAGGGCACGGTGACCGTTGGAAGCGGCGTCACCCAGTACCACGGGAAGGTCACGCGCGGCAAGCCGAAGAACGAGTTCCGCGTGCGCAGGGTGCACTCGCCCGCGTCCATAGCCGAGCGCCTGAACGAGCTGCGCGGGAAAGGCCCCGTGTTCGCCGACGAAAACGGCAATCCCCTCAAGCCCGACATGGTTTCGGGCAGGTACGCAACGGCGCTCTCCAAGCTGCCGCCAGACGTGCCGCGAATCAAGCTCAAGGACCTGCGGCACACGTCGCTCACGCTCGCGCTGGAATCCGGCGTGGACCTGCTGGTCGTGTCGCGCAGGGCGGGGCATTCCAGCCCGAACACCACCGCGAACTACTACCTGAGACCGCACGAGCAGGTGGACGTCGAGGCCGCCGAGAAGCTGGACAAGATGCTGTGATTTCGCGTCGGTTTTCGCCAGATGGCACGGATTGGCACGCGAAGAAGCGGTTCCGGGAAAGACGAAGGGCAGGTCCTCGGGCGTTTGCAAGCCCGATGACCTGCCCGTTTTCTCTTGGTAGGGGCACAGGGGTTCGAACCCTGACGCCTTAAAGGCGGCGGATTTTAAGTCCGCTGCGTCTGCCAGTTCCGCCATGCCCCCATACAAAGCGCGCCGTCAGTCACTATAGAAGAAAATGACGTCCAGAATAGTGTAATACCACGTTTGGGGAGCATGAATGTCATCTTCGTCCACTTGCGCGGGCAGGTCCGTCGAGCCGGAGCTCCCCTGCGCGTTGGTCACGGAAGCAGCGTGCTCCCCCTCTTTCACGTAGTTGTAATCGTTACGCGCCTGCGCTTCTATGCCCTCGTCGGTCTGCAGGGACTCCGTTTCCTCCTCGAGCGTCTTGTTGCGCTCGCTCACGGCGTCTATCTGCGCGTGTAGGCGCTGCCCCTCGCGCACCGAATGGTAGTAGTCCTTCCCAACGGGATACAGCACCACACAGCACAGCACGAGAATGCCCACCACCACGAGCGCAACGCGCGATTTTCCCGCAGGCAAACCGCGCTTGGGTTTTTCTTCGCCTTCAGAGCGCTCCCTGCGTGCGGGACGCGTCGCGGCGTCCGAACGCTGTTGCCCGGCCCGCGCGCTGCGCCGTTCGTCAGAACGCGCAGACCGGCGCTCGCCCGAAGTCGCGCGTTTCGCGTCGGCACGCGTCGAACTCTGCGCACGTCGCGACTGCCCGCTGCGCGCTTGCGTCGACGTGGCGGGCTGCCTGGACGCAGACGCGTTGTCGCGCGTGCGCGTGCGCTGGCTCGCGCGCTGCTCCTGGGTCATGCGCGCCGCCGTGCTGATATGGTCTCGAAACGAGCTGCCTTGTTTGTTTCTGCCTGTGTTTGGCATCTCTCGTCTTGCTCCTGAACTACCCTGTCTGTATAGCACGAAGGACGCCGGCCTTGTCCGCGGCGCCCTTCGTTCGAAGTTTCCGCGAACCTAGCGGCTGATGCTGTAGAACGAGCCTTCGCCCAGATAGGACGACGAGGCGCCCAGCTCTTCCTCGATGCGCAGGAGCTGGTTGTACTTGGCCACGCGGTCGGTGCGGCAGGGCGCGCCGGTCTTGATCTGACCGGCGTTCACGGCCACGGCCAAATCGGCGATGGTCGTGTCCTCGCTCTCGCCCGAACGATGGCTGACGATGCACGTGTAGTTGTTCTTCTTGGCAAGCTCGATGGTATCCAGCGTCTCTGTGAGCGTGCCGATCTGGTTGAGCTTGATGAGAATCGCATTCGCGACGCCCGTCTCGATGCCCTTGGCCAGGCGCTCGGCGTTGGTGACGAACAGGTCATCGCCCACGAGCTGGACGCGCTGCCCGATGCGCTCGGTGAGCAGCTTCCAGCCTTCCCAGTCTTCTTCGGCCATGCCGTCTTCGATGGAGACGATGGGGTACGTGTTGACCAGGTTCTCCCAGTAATCGACCATCTGCTCGCTGGTGAAGGACTTGCCCTCGCCCTTGAGCTCGTACATTCCCGTCTCGGCGTTGTAGAACTCGGTGGAGGCCGGGTCCATGGCGAAGAGAATCTGCTCGCCGGGCGTGTAGCCTGCCTCGAGACAGGCCTCGGTAATCAGCTCGAACGGCTCGGCGTTTGTCTTGAGGTCGGGCGCGAAGCCACCCTCGTCGCCCACGCCCGTGGAAAGGCCACGCGCCTTGAGCACGTTTTTCAGGGTGTGATAGATTTCCGCGCACCAGCGCAACCCCTCGGCGAACGTCGAGGCGCCCGTGGGCATGATCATGAATTCCTGGAAGTCCACGCTGTTATCCGCATGGACGCCACCGTTCAAGATGTTCATCATCGGCGTGGGCAACACGTGTGCGTTGGCGCCGCCCAGATAGCTGTACAGCGTGAGGTCGGTGGAGGCGGCAGCCGCGCGGGCGACGGCCAAAGACGTGCCCAGAATGGCGTTCGCGCCGAAGCGGCCCTTGTTGGGGGTGCCGTCCAAGGCGATGAGCTCCGCGTCGATGGCACGCTGGTCGGTCGCGTCCATGCCGGCGAGCGCGTCGGCAATCTCGTTGTTGACGTAATCGACGGCGGTCATGACGCCTTTGCCCAGGTAACGGGCGGAATCGGGGTCACGCAGCTCGACTGCCTCGAACTGCCCGGTGGAAGCTCCCGATGGGACGGTGGCGCGCCCGAACGACCCGTCCTCGAGGATGACCTCGACCTCGACGGTCGGGTTGCCTCGAGAGTCCAGCACCTCACGTCCAAGAACATCGACTACGTAGCTCATTGCTGACTCCCTCTCAATTCGTCCTTTGCCTGGTTCCAGAGCACTTCCAGCTGCTCACGCGGCAGCTCCTCTATTCTCTTTCCCTGCTCGCGGTAAGCGCTTCTCTCCATAATAGCCCAGCGTGCCCTGAATTTAGCGCACGTGCGCCGCAAAGCCTCTTCGGCGTCGATATGCTCTTTGCGCGCGACGTTCACGAGCGTGAACAGCACGTCGCCGAATTCCTCGATGGCATGCTCGTCGTCGCCTTTCGCTTCGGCGAATTCGGCTACTTCCTCGCGCACCTTGTCCCAGACATCGCGCACCGTATCCCACTCGAAGCCGGCGTTGACGGCCTTCTTGGAAATCTTCTGCGCCTGCTGCAGGGCGGGCAGGCTACGCGGTACATCGTCCAAAAGCCCGGCGGGCGCCTCGGGATCAAGACCAGCCGCGATGGCCTTCTCCTTGCGTTCCTGCTCTTTCATGGCCCGCTCGTGCGCCTTGATGTGCTCCCACATGTCGAGCACGGCGCCCGGCGTGGTGGCCTCGCGCACCTCGTCTGCAGAAAACCCCGCCGCAAGCAGCGCCGTTTCGGCCCCGAAGACATGGGGGTGACGGCGCGTCATCTTGGCGTGAATGTCGCCGATGACGTCGTCGATGGTGAACTCGCCGGCCTCGGCGGCTATCTGGGCCTGCAAAACGACCTGCAGCAGCACGTCGCCCAGCTCCTCGCGCAGATGCGCCGCGTCGTCGGCCTCGATGGCATCGACGGCCTCGCACGCTTCTTCGATCATGCTGCTGGCAATGGACGCATGCGTCTGCTCGCGGTCCCACGGGCACCCATCAGGGGCGCGCAGGGCTGCGATGCACTCACAAAACGAGACAAAGGCCTCCCCAGTTTCGGAGAAGGCCTTGTTCTCGTGATCGTGTTCCATGGCTGACGTCATACCTTGAGGTAACGGCGCATGGCGATGGCGGAGCCGAGCATGCCGATGAGGACGCCGGCGACGACGAGGATAACGTAGACGAGCGTGAACATGCTGTCATCGATGCGCAGCGGCAAGAAGCTCACCACGTTCTCGAGGCCGGGCAGAAGCGTCGCCCTCAGAATCGAGATGACGATGATGGCGAAGATGGCGCCCACGAGCGCCTGCAAGGCACCTTCCATGACGAACGGCCCGCGGATGAAGCCGTTGGTGGCGCCCACGAGGCGCATGATGGAAATTTCCCTGCGGCGGGCCAGGATGGCCAGGCGGATCGTGTTGTTCAAGAACACGAGCGAGATGAAAATCAGCAGCACAACGGCGACCACGCAGGCGTACCTGATGATGTTGGTGACGGCAAACAGGCGCTCGACCGTGCCCTGCCCGTACTTGACCGACTCGGCCGGGTTGTCGGGGTTGTCGGCAATTGCCGTGAACGCTTCGTTGGAAAGAATCGCGTTGGCCGTATCCTCGACGCGCTGCGTGTCGCGCAACTCTATGACATAGGTGCGCGGCAGCGGATTGCCATCGAGCTGGTCGACGATGTCGGGGTTGCTGGCGGTCTGCGCCTTGAAGTCTTCCAGCACCTGGTCTTTGTTCCTGAAGTCGATCGAGGCGATGTTACCCTCGTCGTTTTCCAAGGTCGCGAGATAGCTGTCAAGTGTCTGTATCTGCTTGTCGGTCGCGTTGTCGGAGATGTACAGACGCAGGTTGACCTCGTCTTCGAACGAGGTGGCCAAGTTGCCGATCATCACCGAGAAAACAATGGTGATGCCAATCATGAGCAGCGACAGGAAAATGGTGACGACGCCGCCGATGGTGGTCCCGAGATTGCGGCGCGAGCTGATAAGCGCCTCTTTGACGAAGTAGAGAATCTTAGACATCGTAGCCGTAAACTCCCTTCTTCTGATCGCGGACGAGCACGCCGTTTTCCAGCGCGAGGACGCGACGGCGCATCTGGTCGACCATTTCGCGGTCATGCGTCGCGACCAGGATGGTCGTGCCCGTGCGGTTGATGCGTTCGAGCAGGCGCATGATGCCCAGCGAGGTCTGCGGGTCCAAGTTGCCCGTGGGCTCGTCGCAGATGAGCAGCGGTGGGCGGTTGACGATGGAACGCGCGATGGAAACGCGCTGTTGCTCGCCGCCGGAAAGCTGATCGGGGAGCTTGTCCATCTTCTCTTCCAGGCCGACGAGGCGCAAAACCTCGGGGACCTGCGTGTTGATTACGTGCTTGGACTTGCCGATGACCTCTAGCGCGAAGGCCACGTTCTCGAACGCGGTCTTGGTGGGAAGCAGCTTGAAGTCCTGGAACACGCAGCCCACGTTACGGCGCAAATAGGGGATGCGCCAGTTCTTGATGGTGCGCAGGTTTTCGCCCGCGACGATGATTTCCCCGCTTGTCGGAACGATCTCGCGGTTGAGCATGCGAATGAACGTCGACTTGCCCGAACCGGAATGCCCCACAAGGAACAGGAACTCGCCCGCGCGGATGTCGAGCGTCAGGCCGTTGAGCGCAGGACGGTTGGGCTGCGCGGGATAGACCTTGGTCACGTTGCGCAAAGAGATGACGACAGGGCCGAGCTTGACGTTTGCCCCCTCCTGCAAAGCGAGGTCGGCATAGGAACCGGTGGCCTCGGTCACAGGTGCCATCTCGGAAATGGCGTCGGCGGGAATCGCCTGCATGCGCTGGGAAGCACCGGGGTTGCCGCCCCGCTGCTGACGCTGCGTGCCGGCGCCGCGCTGCGACACGCCCCTGCGCTGCGTGCCCCTCGGCGAAGCTTGATTGTGCATATCCATATGCGGCAGGCGCGCGTCCATTTGCTGCTGGACGTCTCCTCTCGCGTTGCGGGGACGTTGCCCCCGCCCGGTGTCCTGACGGCGTTGCCCGCCGCCCGAACCGGGAATCTGGCCACCCCGTGAATTATGGGCGCCACGAGACGATTTGCCGAATATTGCCACGTTTAACTCCGATCATCAATTCGACTTAACCGAAACGACATTCTAGCGAACATGACGCTTTGCCCCAACACGACCCCGTGAAGCAACACAAAGCGTCCACGCACCCTCAACTTTTACTTACGCGCAACGGCTGCCTGTGCCTTTTTCGCGATGGAGGCAGCGTCCAGGCCGTATTCGACGAGCAGCTCGTCGGGCTCGCCGCTCGTGCCGAACGCGTCGCGCACACCCACGCGCTCAAGTGGAACCGGGTAATTCTCGCCGATGATGTCGGCCACAGCAGAACCGAGCCCGCCCACCGTCGAATGCTCTTCGCAGGTGACCACACAGCCGGTCTTGGCGACCGATGCCAGAAGCGTCGGCTTGTCGAACGGCTTGACGCTGAACACGTCGATGACCTCGGCGCTGATGCCCTGTTCAGCCAGGATATCTGCCGCCTTGAGCGCTTCGGCGACCTCGATGCCGCCGGCGACGAGCGTGACGTCGGAACCTTCGCGCAAAACATAGGACTTGCCCAGCTCGAGCACCGTGTCTTTGTTGTAGACCTCTGGCACTTTCGCCCTGCCCAAACGGACGTAGAACGGACCGGGCGTGCTAGCCGCGATGCGAATGGCCTGCTTGGCAGCCCAGTAATCGGCGGGAACGAGCACGTTCATGCCCGGCAGCCCGCGCATGAGACTCACGTCTTCGAGCATCTGATGGCTGCCGCCATCAGGCCCTACCGTCACGCCGGAATGCGTCGGGGCGATCTTGACGTTGAGCCCCGCATAGCACACGGTGTTGCGAATCTGGTCGTAGCAACGCCCCGTGCCGAACGCGGCGAAGCTGCCGGTGAACACGACCTTGCCCGCCAGCGAGAGCCCCGCCGCGACGCCAATCATGCTCTGTTCGGCAATGCCGACGTTGACCAAGCGCTTCGGGTCTGCCTCGCCAAGTTTCTTGGTTGTCGTGGAGCCGGAGAGATCGGCCTCGACGGCCATGATGTCGACGCCCTCTTCGAGCAGCTCGACGAGCGTCTCGCCGTAGCCGGCGCGCGTCGCGATCTTGTCTGCCATCTCTACATCTCCCCCTCGAGCTCTGCGAGTGCCAAAGCGGTCTGCTCGGCGTTAGGCGCCTTGCCGTGCCAGCCGGCCTGGTTTTCCATGAACGAGACGCCCTTGCCCTTGACGGTGTGGGCGACGATGCAGACGGGCACGCCCTCGATGAGCGTGGCGGCCTGCAGCGCGGTGAGCACGGCGTTCACGTCGTTGCCGTCGACCTCTATGGTCTGCCAGCCGAACGCCTTGAATTTCGCGGAGATATCAGAAAGGCCGGCCACGTCGCGCACGTCGCCGTCGATCTGCAGGTTGTTGTTGTCGACGATTGCCACGAGATTGTCCAGCTTGTAGTGGGCGGCAAACATTGCGGCCTCCCACACCTGGCCCTCCTCGATTTCGCCGTCGCCCATGAGCGTGAACACCTTGCGCGGAGCACACGCGGCGCCCTCGGCGTCGAGCTTGAAGCCCAGGGCCAAGCCCGCGGCGATGGAAAGTCCCTGCCCTAGAGAGCCCGTGGACACCTCCACACCCGGGAGCTTCTTGGAATCGGGGTGCCCCTGCAGCCTGCTGTGCAGCTTGCGCAAGGTCGAAAGCTCCTCTTCGGGGATGTAACCGATTTCGGCCAGCACGGCATAGAGAACCGGCGCGGCATGCCCCTTCGACAAGATGAAGCGGTCGCGGTCGGGGTTTTCGGGATCGTTTTCGTCGTAGTCGAGCTGACCGCCGAAATAGAGAGCGGCGACGATGTCAGCTGCGGAAAGCGAGCCACCTGGATGGCCGCTGCCCGCTTCGGCGAGCATCTTGATGATGTTCACCCTCATATGCTGCGCTATGGCAGCGATTTCCCGAGCGCTTTTCGTGATCACGCCGAACACCTTTCTCGTCTGGGCGCTATTGCCGTCTTGCCGCAGCTCGAACAAGCTACGATTGGGCTACTCTCCAACGATGATACCCGACGACGAATTCGTCAATATCTCCATCGAGAACGGCATCGACATTTCCGGTTTCGACACCGCTGCGTAGGTCTTTGACGAGCTGATACGGGTAGAGCACGTAATTGCGTATCTGGTTGCCGAACGAGATCTCGTGCTTGGGCCCGCGCAGCTCGTCGAGCTCGTCCGCACGTTTATGCTCTTCCAGCTCGTAGAGCTTGGAGCGCAGGATGCCCATGGCGGTAGCCTTGTTCTGGATTTGCGAGCGCTCGTTTTGGCAGGTGACGACGATGCCCGTCGGCAGATGCGTGATGCGCACCGCGGAATCCGTGGTGTTCACGCCCTGCCCGCCCGGGCCCTTCGCCCGGAACACCTGCACCTCGCAGTCCCGCGCAAGCTCGTCGATACTCTGCTGGGCGTAGCGCGCGTAATCGTGCCAGTTCACGATGCGCCCCCTCTCAGAAATGATAAAACGAACCCGATTAGTTTTATCACAATTTAGGGACGTGCCCGTTTTGACCGAAAGGACCATGTAAAACCGGGTTTCTGATGGTCACGCCTTGCGGTACTTTGTTCCTCTGCCGGAACCCACCATAACGACGAGCCCGCGCTCGATAAGCCCCCTCAAGATCCGATGAACCGTCGATTTGCTTAGGCCCACACGACCAAGGAGCTCGCTCATACCGATGGGACGCACGCTGCTCAACTGATCGAATACCACACTCTGATCTTCATCGAGCGCGTAATCCTGCCGAAGAACTGGCAGGATTACCGTGATTGAATTCTCGCGTATATCAAACTGCGGCTTGCTTGCGCTGTCTTCATAGGCATTCTTGATACGCCTAATGCCCGTACCAAACGCCTCGATAATGCCCAGTCGATAGAACACGTTTGCAAGTATCGGATTCCGTCTCACCGAAACGGTGTCAACCAGGTATTCCTCCTCCGAAATACCTGTTGGAAGCCCGCCGGGAGATACAACCTCGATATGATCATCGAACATGGATAAGTATACACGAAACGTGACACGCAAATTTTTACGTGTCACGTTTCGTGTCACATTATGGTGTTGGACAGCCCACTCCCCATTGTCAGCCAGCTTGACCATCTGACACCGGGTTTCTGATGGTCTAGGGACGTGCTCGTTTTGACCGAAAGTGGTCAATTTGGACCCGTCCCATATTGACCCGTTTTATCACTCTGCTGCCCAGCTGCTACTTCCCCTGCACCATGGTGAGCGAGATCTTGCCGCGGTCGCGGTCGACCCTCTCGACCCACACCTTCACGGTGTCGCCCACGGCCACCACGTCGCTTGGGTGCTTCACGAAGCGCTTCGCCAGCTTGGAGATGTGCACGAGGCCGTCCTGGTGCACGCCCACGTCCACGAACGCGCCAAAGTCAACCACGTTGCGC
>CASDTD010000235.1 GCA_949283445.1 uncultured Coriobacteriia bacterium
ACCGCAAGCAGCTTGGCGTCGTCGGCGTGTTCAAGACCGTCGACACCTGCGCGGCCGAGTTCGATTCCAAGACGAGCTATCATTACAAGACCTATGACGAGGAAAGCGAAGTCAGGCCCTGCGATAAGAAGAAGGCCATGATCATCGGCGCAGGCCCCAACCGCATCGGGCAGGGCATCGAGTTCGACTACTGCTGCGTGCATGCGAGCTACGCTTTGCACGATCTGGGCTACGAGACCATCATGGTCAATTGCAACCCCGAAACCGTCTCCACCGATTACGACACCTCCGACCGCCTCTACTTCGAGCCGATCACCTACGAAGACGTCATGGACATCATCGATGCCGAGCAGCCCGACGGCGTCGTCGTGACCTTGGGCGGCCAGACGCCGCTCAAGCTGGCGCAGGCGCTGCAAGACGAGGGCGTCGAAATCATGGGCACCAAGCCCGAGGCCATCGACCTGGCAGAAGACCGCGAGCGCTTTTCCGCGCTTCTCGACGAGCTGGGCATCGCCTATCCGGCGGCCGGCGTCGCCAATTCTCTGGAAGAGGCCAAGGAAGTGGCGCAGCGCATCGGCTATCCGCTGCTGGTGCGTCCTTCCTACGTGCTGGGCGGCCGCGGCATGGTCATCGCCTACGACGAGGCCTATCTGGAAAAGCATCTGGTCGAGGCCGCGCATGTCACCGAAGACCATCCTGTCTACCTGGACTCCTTCCTCGAGGGCGCGACCGAATGCGATGTCGACGCGCTCTGCGACGGCACCGATGTCTACATCGGCGCGATTCTCGAGCACATCGAGGAAGCGGGCATCCATTCTGGCGACTCGGCTTGCTGCACGCCGCCGTTCTCCTTCAACGACGCCATCCTCGAGCAGCTTTCCGACTGCACACGCCAGCTGGCGCTGGCCGTGGGCACACGTGGGCTGGTGAACATCCCGTACGGCGTGAAAGACGGCAAGGTCTACGTCATCGAGGTCAACCCGCGCGCGAGCCGCACGGTGCCCTTCGTCTCGAAGGCCACGGGCGTGCCGCTTGCCAAGTGCGCTGCCCGCATCATGGCCGGCGAAAGCATCGCGAGCCTCGACTTGCCGGCCGACAACGGCGCCATCGAGCATTTCGCCTGCAAGGAAGCCGTCATGCCTTTCGGGCGCTTCCCGGGCGCCGACACTATTCTGGGGCCCGAGATGAAGTCCACGGGCGAGGTCATGGGCATCGCCGGGGATTTCCCGGCGGCGTACGCGAAGACGCAGCTCGCCATCGACTACTCCATGCCCACCTCCGGCAAGGTGTTCATCTCCGTGTGCGACCGCGAGAAGAGAAACATCGTCCCGATTGCCCACGCCTTGCAGGACATGGGCTTTCAGATCGTCTCGACGGGCGGCACGGGCAAGCTGCTCAAGGCCAACGGCCTGAAGGTGGAGTTCACGCGCAAGATTTCCGAGCAGCGTCCCAATATCGGCGACCTACTCGCCAACGACGAGATTGACCTGCTCATCAACATCCCGTTCGGGCAGGAGACGCGTGGCGACAGCTATCACCTGAGAAGCGCCGCCGTGCGCTACGGCATTTGCTATGTCACCACCCTGGCGGCTGCCAACGCGATGACGCAGGCGATTTCCGCCACGCAGGACGGGCGCTTGGAGCCCATCGCCCTGCAGGACCTCCCACAGAAGGACGTGTAGCATGGGAAAGAAACACCAAGAGACGGGCCGCGTGCTCGCGAACGAGCAGATTGCCCCCGGCATCTTCTGCCTGACGGCAGAAGCGCCGCAGATTGCGCGTGAGGCGTGCCCCGGCCAGTTCGTGCACGTACGCGTGAGCGAAAACCCGGTGCAGTTTCTGCGCATGCCCTTCGCCGTCTACGACGTCGATATGCAGGTGGGCAGCGTGGACGTGTGCTATCAGGTCGTGGGTGCGGGCACCGAACAGCTCAGCGGCCTGGGCACCGGTTCGTATGTCGATTTCATCGGGCCTGTCGGCAACGGCTGGACGCCGCCTGCAGACGCGCAGCACGCGCTGCTCATCGCCGGTGGCGTGGGCGCACCCGCAGTGAACTTGCTGGCACGCCAACTTTCGTCGGCGGGCGTGAAAGTCGATGCCGTCATGGGCGCGCAGACCAAGGAGAAGTTCGCCTGCGTGGACCGCATCCAGGCATCGTGCGAGGCATCCGGCGGCACGGTCTATCTCACGACCGACGACGGCAGCTTCGGCACGCACGGCTTCGTCACGGCAGAAAGCGACGGGCTCATCGCCTCGGGCGCGTACGATTACGTTGCCGTGTGCGGCCCGACGCCGATGATGCGAAACGCCGTCAAGCCCGCGCTCGAGCGCGGCGTGACCTGCCAGGTGTCCATGGAAAAGCTCATGGCCTGCGGTGTGGGCGCGTGCCTGTCGTGCATTGTCGAGACCGTGAACGGGCGCAAGCGCTGCTGCGTGGACGGGCCCGTGTTCGATGCGGCGGAGGTGGTCTGGTAATGACAGCTGTCGACATGAGCGTCAATCTGGGCGGCTTGCCTATGAAAAACCCGGTGACGGTGGCCTCGGGCACCTTCGGGGCCGGCGAGGAGTATGCGGATTTCTTCGACGTGTCTTGTTTGGGTGCCATCACCACGAAGGGCGTTTCCAGCGAGCCGTGGGCCGGCAACGACGCGCCGCGCATTGCCGAAACGGCAAGCGGCATGCTCAACTCCATCGGCTTGCAGAACCCGGGTGTAGAAGCGTTTTGCGCCCATCAACTGGCGTTTCTGGAACAGCAGGACACGGCCGTCATCGTGAACGTGTCCGGGCATTCCCTGGACGATTACGTCAACGTGGTCGAGCGTCTGGAGGACGAGCCGGTCGTCGACGCCTACGAGGTTAACATCTCGTGCCCCAACGTCGATGCCGGCGGCATGACCTTTGGCGTCGACCCCGATCTGGCGGCCGAGGTGACGCGCCGCGTGCGCGCGGTGACCAAGCGGCCGCTCATTATGAAGCTTTCCCCGAACGTGACCGATATCAGGACAATCGCGAAGGCCTGCGAGGCGGCCGGTGCCGACGCCATCAGCCTCATCAACACGCTTTTGGGCATGGCTATCGACGCCAACACGCGCAGGCCCAAGCTGGCGCGCGTTGTGGGCGGACTTTCCGGCCCCGCCATCAAACCCGTCGCCCTGCGCATGGTGTGGGAGGTCTACAATGCAGTGGACGTTCCCATCTTGGGCATGGGCGGTATCGCGAACGGGGAAGACGCCGTGGAATTCATGCTCGCCGGTGCCACGGCCGTGGCGGTGGGGGCCGCGAACTTCGCCGACCCGCTCGCCTGCGTGCACGTCATGGAGGGCATCGAAGAGTATTGCACGCGCAACGGCGTTTCCGCCGCGCGTGACCTTATCGGCAAACTGGAGGTTTAGATCTCATGGCTTGGCAAGACGAGAACCCGAAAGACCGTATCATCGTCGCGCTGGACTGCGCGCCCGACGAGGCGCTCGATCTGGGCGAGAAGCTCGCGGGGCACGCCCGCTGGGTGAAGGTCGGCATGACGCTGTACTATGCGGTCGGCCCCTCCATCGTGCGCCAGATGCACAAGCTCGGCTATTCCGTGTTCGTCGACCTCAAGCTGCACGATATTCCGCACCAGGTCTATGGCGCGGCCGAGTCGCTTGCCAAGGCCGGCGCCGACCTCATCACCGTGCACGCCGACGGCGGCATGGACATGATGTCTTCTGCCATCAAGGGCGCTCGCAGGGGGCAGGCCAACGTCGATCTGGACAGCAAGCCGCCCATCGTGTGCGCTATCACGGTGCTCACGAGCATGGATGCCGAGCAGCTTTCCTCCATCGGCGTTGAGGACACCCCGATGGGGCAGGTCACGCGCCTGGCCTCGCTTGCCAAGGAATCGGGGCTGGACGGCATCGTCTGCTCTCCGCAGGAGGCTTCCGCTATGCGCGAGCTTTTGGGGCCCGACGCAGTCATCGTCACGCCGGGCGTACGTCCCGCCGGGGCGGCTTTGGGCGACCAGAGCCGTGTGGCCACGCCTGCCGAGGCGTTCGCGGCCGGTGCGTCGCACTTGGTCATCGGGCGTCCCATCACGCGCGCGACAGACCCCGTCGCGGCGTTCGAAGAAATTGCCGCGAGTCTCGTCTAACGCTTGCGGTATTCAAGTGAACGCGTAAACTGACACGGTAACCCGGTTGCGAATTCGCTTGTCTTGTGTGTTTACGTACAAGAGAGGTTGACTCACGCAATAAGTTCGGTAATTTGCGTGCAATCAAAAAACGCGAATTGGTAGAATGTGGGCCGATGCCCATTTAGTCGAGGAGGCTTTACACATGGCACTACCTAAACTGAGCGACGAACAGCGCAAGGAAGCCCTGGAGAAAGCAGCACAGGCTCGCAAGGCCCGTGCGGAACTTCGCACTAAGATCAAAAACGGTGACATCAGCGTCGAGCAGGTCTTGGCAGATGTCGACAACCCCGTCGTTGCACGCATGAAGGTCTCCATGCTCATCGAGTCTCTCCCCGGCTTCGGCAAGGCGAAAGCCGCCAAGCTCATGGAAGAGCTCGAGATTTCCGAGAGCCGCCGCATCAAGGGCCTCGGCACGCGTCAGCGTGAAGAGCTGCTGGAGCGTCTGGGCGACCGCTAGATCATGCCCCAGGGTTCTCTTTTCGTCATATCCGGCCCGTCTGGTGCTGGCAAGGGCACGCTTGTGAAGCGCGTGCTCGACCGTGTTCCCAATACCTGGGTCTCGATTTCCGCTACGACGCGCGCACCGCGTGGCGGCGAAGTCGACGGCGTCGATTACCAGTTCATGACGGTCGACGAATTCGAACGCGACATCGAAGCCGGCGGGTTCGTGGAGTGGGCGTCGGTGCATTCGCATTATTACGGCACGCCGGTGGCACCCATCGAAAAGCAGCTTGTCGCCGGCAAGACTGTCCTGCTCGAAATAGACGTGCAGGGCGGCTTTCAGGTGAAGGAGAAGCTTCCGCAAGCCAAGCTCGTCTTCATCGCTCCGCCCAGCATGGAGGTGCTCGAGCAGCGTCTGCGTGCCCGGGGCACCGATTCCGAAGAGGCTATCGTGCAGCGCATGCACAACGCGGTGGGCGAGATGGAAGCCTCGGCTCGCTACGATACGGTCATCGTGAACGATGACCTAGATAGGGCTACCGATAAGCTCGTCAAGATGATACAATCTTAGGTCGGCTTGGTGCCTCAAGCCGTGTAGCTTCTAAAGGAGAACAACACCTATGTCTATTGTGGAACCACGTATCGATACCCTTCTCGAAAAGACGGGCGAGGACAAGTACCTGCTGTGCGCCATCGCGTCCAAACGCTCCCGTGACATCAACGACATGATGCGCGGCCAGCGTGACCGCGCCGTCGCGCTGCAGTCCGTCAGCGAGATTGCGGAATTCGCCGGGCGCAAGCCGCTTTCGCTTGCCATGGAGGAAATCGCCCGCGGGGAAATCTCCTACGACAAGGAGAGCTTCGAGCACGCTGAGGAGTAAGGGAGCCTCATTTGTTCGAGCGTATTTGTCTGGTCCATTACCACGAAGTCGGTCTGAAAGGCCATAATCGTGCCAGTTTCGAGCACCGTCTCCTGTCCAACATGGAGGCGGCGCTCGCGCGTTATGACACCGAAGAGATCTCGCGCATATCTGGTCACCTGCTCGTCGTCGTGAGAGACCCCGAACAGGTGGAAGACGTCGCGCAGGTTCTCTTGCAGATTCCGGGCATCGCCCGCGTCTCGCGCGGGTGGCGTTGCGCGCGCAAACCCGAGGAATACAACAGGGCAGCCGAGCTTGCCCTCATGGATTGCGGCGATTTCGAGACGTTCAAGGTGGACGCGCGCCGCTCCAACACCGATTACCCCATCAACTCGATGGAGCTCAACCAGCTCGTCGGTGCGCATCTGTGCGCGTTCGCGCCCGACAAGAAGGTCAAGATGAAGGACCCGGACGTCAAGGTGCACGTGCTGGTCATCCAGGGCAACGTCTACGTCTATTCCCGCAGCGAACGTGCCGTGGGCGGTCTGCCCGTCGGCTCGGAAGGGAAGGTCGTGAGCCTGCTGTCCAGCGGCATCGATAGCCCCGTGGCCTCGTGGCGCATGATGAAGCGCGGTGCCGTCGTCGTGGGCGTCCACTTCTCTGGCCGTCCGCAGACCAGCGACGCCAGCGAGTACCTCGTCGACGACCTCGCCCACGCGCTTGCGCCGGCGGGCGGCTTCGGACGCATCTACACCGTGCCCTTCGGCGATTACCAGAAAACCATCGCCAGCGAGTGCCCGCCTTCCCTGCGCATCATCTTGTATCGCCGCATGATGTTTCGCGTGGCAGAGGCTCTCGCGCGCATCGAGGGCGCCAAGGCGCTTGTGACCGGCGAGTCTCTGGGGCAGGTTGCCAGTCAGACG
>CASDTD010000236.1 GCA_949283445.1 uncultured Coriobacteriia bacterium
TTTTGCCCACTGGTCGAAGTTCACTCCCGCCAGACCACCGGAAACGGCAAGCGCCGCACCTGTCAGCCCCGCGACGAGCGCATGCGTCTGGCTCGTCGGGATGCCGAAGCGCCAGGCGATGACGCCCCAGACGACGATGGCAACCATCGCCGCCGCTAGCGCCGGCAGCGCGCGTTGCCCGTCGCCTCCGAAGTCGACGATGTGGCCGACCGTGTCGGCAACAGCCGACGAGAGAAGCGTCACGACGACAAGCCCCACGAAGTTGCAGACCGCTCCCAGCGCGATGGCGGCGTTCGGCCTAATCGAACGGGTGCCGATGGCCGCGCCGATGGCGTTGGTGGCGTTGGTCGCGCCGTTGACCACCAACATGCCGATAACCAGCACCATGATGACTATGAGAACGGGATTGGCGGCAAGCGCCCCTAGATAAGCGGCGAAGTCGATCATATGCAGCTCCTACCCCGGTGTGCCCTGGTGTACAGGGGTCCGCCACACCAGGAAGGACGAACCCCCATATGCACTTTGACGCGCAAACGAACATCGTTGGTTGAATAGGGGTAAAACGCTGTAACATAAATGTGAAATCGCTCGCAAAACGACAGGCGCACGTTCATTATTGGTTGCGCATCCACACCAGGAGGAGCGAAGAACATGTCAAGTATTTTGCTAGTAGAAGATGACCAGACCATACGTCTGACCGTCGAGTTCGCCCTGACGAAAGCAGGCTATGCCGTGACGACCGCCTCCGACGGCGCCACGGCGCTCGAATACGCCCACAGCGCGAACCCGGACCTCATCTTGCTCGACCTGATGCTGCCGAAGGTCTCGGGCATCGACGTGGCACGCAACCTGCGCGCCCACAACGACGGCGTCCCCATCATCATGCTCACGGCGCTTGACCGCGAAGAGGATAAGATCCGCGGGCTCGACGCCGGGGCAGACGACTACATCACCAAGCCGTTTTCCACTGATGAGCTTCTGGCACGCATCCGCGCGAACATGCGCCGCGCCGGAGTGACGACCTCGAAAAGCAGCGGC
Organism: uncultured Coriobacteriia bacterium; assembly: GCA_949283445.1. Next base: position 1,039 of record CASDTD010000236.1, read on the forward strand.
GCCATCGACGCCGGCGAGCTGCACATCGACCTCGATGCCGCCCGCGTCTCCGTCGCAGGCGAGCCTGTCGAGCTGCGCTCCAAGGAATACAAGCTTCTCGTGGCCATGGCATCGCGTCCCGGCGCGCTTTCCACGCGCCAGTGGCTCGCCGAAGAAGTGTGGGGGGAGGAATTCCTCTCGACGTCGCGCACCATCGACACGCACGTGCGCCGCATTCGCAAAGCCATCGACCGCAACGGCTGGACCTATATCCAGACGGCTCATGGCATGGGCTACCGCTTCGAGGCGATTCAGACGAAGGACGCGTGATGGCCTTGCAGCGACACGAACACGCAGCGAGAAGCTGGCGCGTGTGGCTCATCGGCAGTTACATCATCATCGTGGTGCTGCTTGCGGCACTGTGGGCCTTCTCGCTTCTAACCCCCATTGAACAAACGGAAGAAGAACAGCAGTACCAAAGCCTCGAATCCGTTGCGAGCGCTGGCGTCGCCTTGCTGGAGGACAGCACGGTCACCCCGCAGAAAGCCGCGCGCTCTCTTGATGCGTCGGGCAACACGCGCATCACCATCATCGACAGCAATGGCACCGTTTTGGCAGAGAGCAGCGACAACGCGCTCGAGATGGAAAACCACGCGCAGCGCCCCGAATTCCAGACCGCGTTGCACGGCGGCGTAGGCAAGGACAAGCGCATCTCGACCATCGACGGCAAAGAATATCTATACGTCGCGCTGCCCGCCGATTACGAAGGCGAACAGGTCGTCATACGCGCATCGGTTCCCACCTCGCAAATCACCGATTTCGCAAGCGCGTTTCGCACGTCCATGACGGTTGCGTTGGTCGTGGTCGTCATCATCACGGTGCTGGTCGCAATCTTCGCGTTCCGCCGTGCCGCCGCACCGGTAAGCCGGCTCGAGCGCGTGCGGACGAACTTCGTCGCGAACGCCAGCCATGAGCTCAAGACACCCGTGGCGGGCATACGTCTGCTGTCGGAGTCCATCGAAAAGGCGTGCGAAGACGGCGATACCGAGCTCATCCCCGTGTTCACCCAGCGCCTGAAAAAGGAAAGCCAGCGCCTGCAGAACCTCGTCACCGAGCTTTTGGATTTGTCGCGCCTGGAAAACGGCGGCCTAGCAGGCAGGGGGACGGAAACCGCCGACCTGCTGAGCGTCGCCTCGACATCGTATGAAGGGCACCTCACCAATGCCCGATCGAAAGGCATCGACTTCATCTTCGACGACCGCACCGAAGACAACGAGGTCTGCAAGATCAACCTCTCCCCTGCCGACGCGTCGCTGCTGGTAGACAACCTGCTGGAAAACGCCATCAACTACACCGAAGAAGGCTCGGTGACGATGACCATCGCAACGTCGGGCAAAAACGTGATGCTGCGCGTCAAAGACACGGGCATCGGCGTGCCCGTGGCCGACCAGGAGCGCATCTTCGAGCGCTTCTACCGTGTGGACACGGCGCGCTCGCGGGAAATGGGCGGCACGGGCTTGGGACTGTCGCTCGTACGCCATTCCGTCAACCGCGCCGGCGGCGTCATCAACCTGGAAAGCACGCCAGGCGAAGGCTCGACGTTCACGGTGTTTCTGCCCAAAGCGGAATAACAGCACGTTTGCTCCTGCAGCCCAAGACGTGCACAGCAAAGCGCCCGAGAGTTCATGGACTCTCGGGCGCTTTTCGTGATACCCCGCAATATGCTTGCCTAAAAACCGCCCGCCTATAACGTGAGCGCGACGAGACCGGCCGTGCCGAACAGACCAAACGCCAACAACAGCAAGATAATCACGTCGATAAACGAGATGATGAAGCCGGCGATGGCAAAGCCCTTGGGTTGTTTGAACAGGCCGATGATAGAGAACAGGGCGCCGAGCACCCACAGGATCCACCCCAAAACAGGCACCCAGAACAGGAAGAAGGCAATAAGCGCGAGCACGAAGCCCGCCACGCCGATGCCGTTGCTCTTCTTTTCCGCGTTCTGAATGACGACCTGCTGGTTAACAGGAGGCTGCTGCCCTTGGGGCTGAGCCGCCGTGCCAATTTGCCTTCCGCATTTCGGGCAAAACGCGGTCTGATCCGGAATCTGGTTACCGCAAGATGGACAAAACATAGCGCTCCTTTATCGATGTCGCATATGCGCCACAGCCCTGCGGCGCATTCCGATAGTAGCACGCCACACTGACGCCCGCATCAGACTGGAAAAGAAAAACGCCCGAAGGCATGCGAGCCTCCGGGCATCTACGGCGCAGTACACAGCGCATGAAGCGCAAACGTTACTGAGCGATGAAACGCTCCACAGCCTCCTTCGGGATGGCGCCCTGGCTGGTGGCAACGGCCTTGCCGTCCTTGAACAGCATCAGCGTGGGGATGGCCATGATGGAGAACTGCTGGGCGAGCATGGGCTGCTCGTCGGTATTCACCTTGCCCACTTTGATTTCGGGATGCTCTTCGGCAACTTGGTCGACAATGGGAGAAAGCATGCCGCACGGCCCACACCACACGGCCCAGAAATCGAGCAGAACCGGTTTGTCGCTTTTCAGAACCTCTTCTTCGAAATTCGCAGAGGTGATTTCAATCGGAGCCATCGTTAATCCCTTCTCACGGGAAGATACTTTTCTTCACTGCCGCATATACTAGCATGCCCAGGCAACGGCCACATAACGGAACGCTCGCAGGTCGCAAACGTCAGCTTGGGAAGGTCGAGGTGCGCCGGAATCGACAATTCTCGCCATCTCTGCCATTTGTGGCCGAAAGTGAAAGTAGTGACGATGTTTTCTTGCCGAGAAAACAAAAATGCCCTCCACAGAGAGCATTTCTGGTTGAGATTGCAGATAATGCCGAAGCTATCTGGGAGCTTATCGACAGAACTTGCATTCCCATCCACGGGTGGCCGAAAATGCAGTTTCTGTCGATACAGGCCCCCGACGAACGAGAGCATAGCGCACCAACTCCCCTGTATCGCGGCCTCTGACGCCGCGCAGGCCGGGGTAAGGTGTTCGCCAGGGCGAGGTTAAGCGAAGCCACCATTTTTTGCCCCCTGCACCGCAGCTTCTGACGCCGCGACAGCCAGGGAGGGCGGTTCCTAAAGTGCGAGGTAAGCCAAAGGAGCGCCGAGACCTTGGCTCGGCGCGACGACGCGTCGAGCATGGAAGGAACCGCCCTCCCCGACGCTGCACGGCGTCAGCGCGAGAACCCTCCGCCTCCCCCGCCGAAGCCGCCGCCTCCCCCGCCGGAAAAGCCACCACCGCCTCCGCCGGAGAACCCGCCGAAACCGCCACTGCCGCCGCTTTCCGCCGCCTCGATAGCATCGAGCGCCGCCTGCGCGGAACTTGCGGTGTTCTCGAAGCAATTCCCGAAGAAGTCGTCGCCGGCTGCAGCGCCTGCCGATCCGTATCCGTGATACGTCGTGTAATACCAGGGTGCCACGTACACGAAGGTGTCGTCTTCCCAGATTTCAGGCGCGACGCTGTTGAGGTCATCTGCCACCTGCTTGGCCACGCCGAAGATATACGCGTAGACGAAAAGCTCGCCCCACACCTTGGTATCGGTGGGAATGGCCTCGTCGAGCGCCGTGAAGTCCTTGAACCAGTGCTTGAGCGCCTCACAGCGGGCATACAGTTCGACGGCGTGCTCGCTGCGGCGCGGCATGCCGAACGCGACACCGAACATGACCGCAGAGCCGGGCACCAGGCAGAACATGGGCATGAAGTTCTCAACGGCAAACGAGAAAACGAGCGAGAGCACCATTGCCGCCACGGCAATGATGATGAACCACTTCTTTATCTTCTCGCCCGTCTGCTCGAAGTAGCCGTTTTCCCTGACTCTCCTGCTCACGGCGTTTTGCCAAGAATCCAGCCCGTTCACGTACTTGCGCGGCTCGGCCTGCGCGTAGCTCTCGAACGCGTCGAGCGGCACTTCCGCGCCTCCCTGCCCGACCGTTCCGAACACGAACTCGAAGGCTTTCTTGTCCAGGCTGTCGAGCTTCTCGAGCTTGGAGACATCATGTTTGACCAGCTTGAAGCTCTGCTCGGTCTTGTCGCCAAGCAGCCCCGAACGCGTGGTCTCGATGGCCTCGATGCCGATGACGCCCTTGGCGGACAGACGCATGAGCGTCGCCGTGAGGTCGTTGGCATCCTCCTTGTTCCAGCGCCACAAACGCGCGATGACCGCCGGGTGCACCCTTTTGTCGGGCACGTCACGCCAGTACTCGTCGGTGAACTGCGGCTTGTGCTCGCGGCCGAACCTGAAGAACAGCACGAACGCGACAACGATCATAGCCAGCGAGAGGAGTATCGGAACGATGACCATGAGCAGGCTGATGAGCCGCTGCGTCGCCGCCTCTTTCTGCCACTGCTCTTCCTCGTCGAGCACGTCGTCCAAGACATCGTAATGCCAGTTCTGCATCGTGGAAACATCCGTCAGCCATGATGGTGGGAAGGCGATGCGCATTTCTGCGAACTCGCCCGATTTCACGCGCGGAACGGAGAAGCTGATGGTGCCGTCCTCGTTGAAGGTGACCTCGCCGGCCAAGCTGCCATGGCCGAACGCGCGCACGTTGTCCCCGCCCACGACCGTCTCGCCCTTCGGCACTGGCAAAGTAACCGTGGCGGTTGCGTTGTTCGTGTCTGTGTCCCAGCCAGCGGGGATGAACTGCCAGTACAGGATACCCGCGTCGTTATAGCGCTCGACAGCACCGGTGTAGGTGTAGTCGAACACGAAGGTCTTGGATGCGTCTTGCGTCGTGGAAAACGCGTAGATTGTCTCTTGCTCTTCGTCATACGACCAGTGCCCGCTTTTCGGGCCGCCCCG
>CASDTD010000237.1 GCA_949283445.1 uncultured Coriobacteriia bacterium
AGTTGGAGAGCATTTCCACGCGGAATGCGTTCTCCAACTCCTTTTCTTTTGGCGAAAATCCGCCATATCGTCATTATTGCGCAGAATAACGCACGAACGAGCTCTCCAACTCGCCTGTTTTTGGCAAGGCGTCTGGCTCCGCGACCGCGTGTCCTTTGCGCGCAGGTGCTTTTTATCGAATCGGAGAAAAACAATCCGCGAAACGGCCCCCGGCAGGATAGTTTGGGTTATTCTTGAGAGAGCAGCATACTGGCAGGTGGGAGCAGCTATGCGCAGGGACGATACCCCGGAATTCGGGGCAGACGCATATGTGCACGACGACGGATGCGTGTATTCCGCAGACCGCACCGTGCTCCTTGCCTGCATTTCAGATGCCGAATCTTATGAAATCCTGCCCACTTGCGTCGAGATTGCGGGCAAAGCGTTCAAAAGTTGCAAGCAGCTCAAGCGGGTGACGGTTCCCGAGAGCTTGGCGGAACTGGGCGATTTTGCGTTCGCGTTTTCGGGGCTGGAGAAATTCGAATGTCCGCCCGCGTTGCGCGTCATCGGCAAGAAGGCGTTCTATTCTTGCAAGGCGTTTCGGCGCTTCATGGCAAACGATGTGCTGGAGTGCATCGGCGAAGAGGCGTTTTCGCAGACCGGACTCGAGCGTCTCGACCTGCCCGCGAGCTTGCGCGCGCTGGGCAAGCACGTGGTGCGCAGCTCCCGGCTCTCGCGGGAGTTCGTGCCGGGCGCGCTGACCATGGCGCCGGGCAACCCCGCGCTCGTCATCGACGAAAACGGCGCGCTTTATGCCCGCAAGCCAGAAGGCCTCGTCCTCTACGAGCTCCTCGTCGAAAACGTGCGCGAGCACGAAGTGCTGGCGGGTACGGTGCGCGTGGCGCCGGGTGCCTATCGCTATAACGAGACTATCGAGCGCGTCGTCTTGCCCGACGGGCTCAAGCGCATCGGAAACGGCGCGTTTGCCCGCTGCGAACATCTGCATGAGGTGCGGATTCCCGAATCGTTGGAATCCATCGGCGCCGATGCGTTCCACGCGGCGGCCGTGCGCTCGGTGTACCTTCCGGCGGGTCTTGCGCGTGTGGGGATGTGCGCCCTGATGGCGATGAGCGACGCGCACGGGTTCGACTCGACGCTGGAGGAGGTCGTCGTCCACCCAGACAACCCGCGGTTTTACACGCGTGACCAGCTGCTCATCGAGCGCATCGACGGCGGCGAGCGCCTGATTTGCCATTTCGGGAAGGCTAGCCAGGTCCGCGTGCCCGAAAGCGTGACCGAAATCGGCCCGTACGCGTTTTTGGGGTGCGAGGACGTCGACCTGCTCGAGCTGCACGACAATATCAAGCGCATCCACTGCTCTGCGTTCGTGCTCGAACATGCCATGCGCCACGTGCGCGTGCGTTTGTCGCGGCCTGTGTGCGGCAAAGACTCGGTTGACGTGTATTTTCCGCAGGAGACCTCGCAATTCGTCATCTTCGCCCGCGCGTTTTACGAGACGATTCACGGGTGGCAGGAAATCACCGACCAGGGCATGCAGTTCACCGGCATGTTCGGCATGGGGATGGGCGCGCAAATCGACAAGACGATTACAAAACCCTTGCGGGAATACGAATCGGGGTACGCGTTTTCCACGCCCGGCGCTCCTGTCACGCTGGAGGAGCAGGAAAACGCCTCGTCGTACGCGTTCAACCAGTATGAAGGTGGGCTTGACGTGCGCAAAATCTGCGAAAGCAGCGACCGGGTCATCACCACGCTTCACCACGACATCTACCTGTTCGCGCGTCTGTCTTTGCGCAGACTCGAGGTGCCGCAATACTTGAACGAGTCGAACAAGACCGCGTTTCTCATCACGTTGCGCCGCAGGGTGCACGACATCGTCGTCGAATGCGCGCGCCACGGTGACGTGCAGACGCTTTCGCAGCTCGTGGAGCAGGGTATCATCGACAAGGGTAATATCGACGCGTGCGTCGAGGCTGCCAATTCGGTGCTCGACATCACGGCGTCGAGCTACTTGTTGCAGGTCAAGCGCGAGCGCATGGGGCTTGCCAGTTTCGATTTTAGGATCTGATGCGCATGGAGACTATCGGGGTCGAATCGGTTGTGACGCCTGCCCAGCGTGACGCGGCGCGCGAAAAGGTTTCTTCCGGCGCGAAAAGCAAGCTGCGCCCGACGTTCATGGACGACGAGACGGCGTATCTCGTCGAACAGGTGGCCAGCGAAGTCATGGAGGAGTGCCGTAAAGAGCTCATGATGCGCTTTCGCTTCTTCTCTGCCGCGCTGTGGCGCATGCCGCATGAAATCGAGCCGGAGGTGCCGCCGGTGGCAACCGACGGCGAAAAGCTCTACTTCGAACCGCTCGGCGCCATCTACACTTACCGCCGCGAGCCTGCGCGTCTCGTGCGCACCTACCTGCACAGCATCTTGCACTGCATATTCCGCCACCCCTTCGAGACGGGTAGCTTCTCGGCGCGCGCCTGGTCGCTTGCCTGCGACATTCTGGTGGAATCCGTCGCGCTCGAGATGTGCGAGGAGCGCTTTGCCTGCGAAGGCGACGGCACGCGGCGTGCCGCGATTGAGAACCTGGCCGCGCGTCTGGGCGGGCTTGCGCCCAAGGTGCTGGGAAGGTGCATCGAGGAATCGTATGAGAAGGCCGCCGAAGAGCAGGACGGCGTGTGGAGCATGACCCGCGACGACCTGCTGTCCCCCGATGAGCTCACGCTGTACGAGCAGCTGTTCACCTTCGACGGGCACCGTCGCTGGGCCATCAATTACGAATCGCTGGTCGATGGCCAGGCCGAAGGCGACGCCGACGAGGGCACGCCCGATTTCTCGCGCACGAGCGAAGAGCAGTATCAGGACGTGACAAACCCGCAGCGGGACACGAGCCAGGACCGCAACGACGATGATGAAGACGGCGGCGCGCAAGAACAGGACCAGGAGGCGCCGCCGCAAGATGCCGCTGACGAGCAGGGCAGCGGCGGGGACGTTCAGCAAGGCGACGATGCGGCCGAAGCGGGGCAAGCTGCAGAACAGGAGCCGCAGCCCGCGCGGGAAAGCGATACTGCCGAACAGGACGCTGTGCCGGAAGGCGGGACGAGCTTGCCGGGTGCGGGCCAGCTGAGCGCCATCAGCGATGAGGAAAGCCGCGAGCAGGCGCGCGAGGAATGGGAAGACATCGCCAAGCAGGTGGAGATGGACCTTGCCGCGCACGCCGACCAGTGGGGCAAGGAGGCCGGCAAGCTTTCGGCCGTGCTGCAGATTGCCAACCGCAAGAAGTACGACTATGCGGAGTTCCTGCGCAAATTCTGCGTCATGGCAGAGGACATGAAGGTCAACGACGACGAGTTCGATTACATCTACTACACCTACGGCCTGGATGTGTTCGGCAACATGCCGCTGGTGGAGCCGCTGGAGTACATGGAATGCGAGCGCGTGCGCGAATTCGTCATCGCCATCGACACCTCCGGCTCCTGTTCGGGCGAGCTGGTCTGCAAGTTCATCCAGCGCACCTACGACATCTTGAAGGAATCCGAAACCTTTGCTTCCGAGGTGAACATCCACATCGTGCAATGCGATGCTCGCGTGCAGCAGGACACCAAGATCACCAACCTGCGTGACCTGGACAAATACCTTTCCGACTTCCGTGTCTACGGGCTGGGCGGGACGGACTTCCGTCCGGTGTTCGAATATGTCGAGGTGCTGCGCGAGCGCGGGGAATTCGAGAACCTGCAGGGGCTCGTCTACTTCACCGACGGGCAGGGCACCTACCCCAGCAAAAAGCCGCCCTACGACGCGGCGTTCGTGTTCTTGAGCGACACGGCCTCGCGCGTGCGCGTGCCGCCGTGGGCCATGAAGGTGGTCATGGACGAAGAGGATATCCGCGAGCTGTGACGAGGAAACGAGGCGTGCCAAGTGCCTGCGTGCGCGGGCCGCGATACACGAGGAGGACAACGTGAACATTGCCCAGGCAAAAGAGCAGATCAAAGACACGGTCGAGGCATATCTGGCCACTGACGACGACGGGTTTTTCTACATCCCGCCTGTGCAGCAGCGCCCCATCTTCCTGCTGGGTGCGCCGGGCATCGGCAAGACGGCGATTATGGAGCAGATCGCCGACGAGCTGGGCATCGGGCTGGTGTCGTATTCCATGACGCACCACACGCGCCAGTCCGCGCTGGGGCTGCCGCTCATCACGCACCACGAGTACAAGGGTTTCGAGTACGAGGCGTCCGAGTACACGATGAGCGAGATCATCGCGGCTATCTATGATTGCATGGTCGACACCGGTGTCGAGCGCGGCATTCTGTTCCTCGACGAAATCAACTGCGTGTCCGAGACGCTGTACCCGTCTATGCTGCAGTTTCTGCAGATGAAGACCTTTGGGCGTCACGCGGTGCCCGAAGGCTGGGTGGTCGTGTGCGCGGGTAACCCGCCCGAGTACAATCGCTCCGTGCACGAATTCGACATCGTGACGCTCGACCGCCTGCGCAAGATCGAAGTCGAGCCCGACTACGAGGCGTGGAAGGCGTACGTGCAGGATATCGGCATCCATCCCGCCATCCTCACCTTCCTGGAAATCGACAAGAGCCGCTTCTATGTCGTGGAATCCAAGCCGGGCGAGAAGGTGTTCGTCACCGCGCGCGGCTGGAACGACCTCTCGCGTGTCATGACGCTGTTCGAGCGTCTGGGAAAGGCCGTCGACTTGAGTCTGATTTCCCAGTTCCTGCAAAACGACGAGATTGCCGAGGCGTTTGCGCAGTACTACGTTCTGTTCTCCAAATATCGCTCCGACTACCAGATCGACGCGATTCTGGCCGGCGCGGCATCCGAGGCGATTGTCGGGCGTGCGCACGAGGCGGAATTCGACGAGCGCCTGGCCTTGGTGGGGCTGTTGCTGGACGCGCTTTCTTCGAAGATGGACGAGGTGCTGGCATGGGGCGATGTTCTTACCGACGTGCGCGATGTGCTGCGGGCTGCCAAGCCACGTCTGCTGGAAGGAGCGACGCTCGAGGAAACGCTGGGTGAGGAGCTTTCCGCACGGCGAGAGCGCATTGCGAAAGCACGCAAGCCCGAAGGGGAGGTCTCTGCCCGGATGCGTGGCGCAACCAAGGCCATCGAGTGCATTCAGGGGCTGGTCGAGGGTTCCTGCGCGCAGGGGCACACGGCGGGGGAGGCTGCGTTCGAGGCAGTCTCGCAGCTGTACGCGCAGCAGACGCAAGAGTTCATGGCCAGCGTCGCGCAGACGGAAGAGAGCCTGTCGCATGCGTTCGATTTCCTGGATGCCGCGTTTGGCGCCAACGAGCGCGAGCTGCTCGTGTTCGTGGCCGAGCTCACCGCGCGGCGTGCGACCTCGCAATTCATCAGCCGCTGCGGCAGCGAGTCCTACTACGCGCACAACGAGGGGCTCATGGTCGATGCGCACAAGCAAGACCTCATCGAGCGCATCGACGGCATCGGGCTATCGGAAATCGGCAGCCTGACGGTGTAGGGCGCGGGCGGCCCTGCCAGGAAAACGCGAGTTGGAGAGCGATCTGACGCCCAATCTGCTCTCCAATTTGCTGTATTTTGGCGTTTTGCCATTTCTGGCAGCGGGGGACGGCATGGCGAGCGCCCCTGCCCATTTGTCGCGCACGCATGCGTTTGACTGGGCTACAATAAAAGATTGTGAACGCAAGCACGAACTGCTCCACATCCGAGGAGGAACTATGACCCGCAAGATCGACATCTTCGACACCACCTTGCGCGACGGCGAACAGTCGCCGGGCGCGAGCATGAACGCCCAGGAAAAGCTCGTTATCACCCGTCAGCTGCTGCGGCTGGGCGTCGATGTCATCGAGGCGGGCTTCCCCGTTTCCAGCCCCGGCGACTTCAAGTCTGTCCAAGACATCGCCAAGGTAGCCGGTGATCAGGCGGTCATCTGCGGCCTGACCCGCGCTGTCGAGCACGACATCGACGTGTGCGCCGAGGCGCTCAAGGTCGCTGACCGTCCGCGCATCCACACGGGCATCGGCGTGTCCCCGCAGCACCTCAAGTACAAGTTCAAGGGCATGACGCTGGACCAGGCCATCGACAAGGGCGTTGCCGCCGTCAAACATGCCAAGAGCTACGTGAACGACGTCGAGTTCTAC
>CASDTD010000238.1 GCA_949283445.1 uncultured Coriobacteriia bacterium
CGCCCCTTGTATACAAGAAAGCAAATAGTAGCGCACGCCAGCTGCTTTGAGGGCTAGAATGCACCACAGTTTCACGCATTGCGCCAGGAGGATCCATGTCAAGTTTGAGCAGCAACATATTCGACACCGCCCTCATCTTCGAAGGCGGCGGCATGCGCGCGAGCTACAGCGCCGGCGTCGTGGTCACGCTGCTCGAAAACGGCATCTACTTCGATAACGTCTACGGGCTTTCCGCCGGCTCGAGCTGCGCGGTCAACTACGTTTCGCGCGACGCCAAACGCGCCAAGGAATCCTTCGTCGACCTCGTGAAAGACCCCGAGTTCGGCGGTGTGGGCACGTTGCTGACGGGCAAGGGCTGGTTTTCCGCCTACCACATCTACCAAGAGACGGGCAAGCCAGATGGCTTTCTGCCCTTCGACATGGAAACCTTCCAGGCAAACCCGGCCAAGGTGACCATCGAATCGTTCCAGCGTGACACGGGAACGAGCGTGTACTGGACCAAAGACGACCTGGACACGCTCGACAAGCTCATGCTGCGCGTGCGCGCGTCGTCCACGCTCCCCTTCGTTATGCCCTCGCCCGTCGTGGACGGCCAGCATTACTATGACGGCGGCATGGGCGAAGGCGCGGGCTTCCTGCTGCCCCGCGCCCAGCGCGACGGCTTCAAACGCTTCTTCATCGTGCGCACGCGCCCGCGCACGTACCGCAAGACAAAGCCAGAAGGCTTTTCCGACAAGCTCATGCACCTCTACTTCCGCAAGTACCCACATCTGCTGCGCGCGCTCGACAGCCGCTGGCAGCGCTACAACGTCATCGCAGACGAGATTGACCGCCTGGCCGCCGACGGCGCCGCCTACGTGTTCTATGCCGACGAGATGGCGGTTTCCAGCGGGGAAACCGACCTTGCCAAGCTGCAGAACAGCTATGACACCGGCTACGCGCAGGCGCAGGAGGAGCTGCCCGCCATGAAGAAGTTTTTGGGGCTGTAGAGGAGGCTGTAGCATGACACGCACGCGCAAGCCATCGACCACGCGGCGCACGCTGCACTACTACTGGCTGGTGACGAAGCGGCACTTCGGACTGTTTGCGCTGCTCGTGTTCTCGACGCTGTTCTTCGGCGGTTTCCAGACGTATGGCAACCCCTTCGTCATGGGTCTCATCGTCGATCGCGTGAGCGCCTCTCCCGTGCCCGCCGACCAGGTATTCACTGTGTTCGGCCCCTATATCGCCGCGCTCGTGCTCGTGAACGTGTGCGGACAGACCTGCAGCAAGCTGCAAGATTATTCGCTGTGGAAGCTCGAGATTGCCGTGAGCTACGACCTGGCGACCATGAGCTTCGACGCGCTGTCGAACCAGTCCATGACCTTTCATTCCAACCGCTTCGGTGGAACGCTCGTGTCGCAGACCTCCAAGTTCATGGCAGCCTACAACCAGCTGGTCGAGGCACTCGTCCATCCGTTTCTGCCCGTGTTCGGCTCGGTCGTGTTCGTCTGCGTGCTGCTGGGGCCGCGCGTGCCGCTGTACGTCGTCATCTTGATGGCGCTGTTCGCCGTGTACGCGATGGTGTCCTACATCATGTACAAGCGCATCCTCCACCTGAACGAGAAGGCCGCGCAAGCCCAGAACGACCTCTCGGGCGAGCTGTCGGACGCCGTGACGAACATCCTCACGGTGAAGACCTACGGGCGCGAAGACTACGAGCGCGGGCTGTTCGACACGGCGAACCGCGAAGTCGTGAAGCGCGACTCGAAGCGCATGCGCTCATCGCTCGTGCGCGGCGTCATCACCGCCGGCATCGCAGTGGTGATCATGAGCGTCGTCGCGGTGTTCATCTCCGGCGGCAACGCCTGGTTCGGCATCACGCCGGGCACGCTCGTGATGATGTTCACCTACACCTACACGATGACCTTGCAGTTCAACTTCATCAACAGCGGTCTGCAGCGCTTCAACCGCGCGTTCGGCGACGCCTCCGGCATGACGGCGGTGCTCGACGAACCGCGTCTGGTCGACGACGTGCCCGGCGCGCCCGAGCTCGTGGTGCGCAAAGGCGCTATCGACTTTACCGACCTCAACTTCTGGTACACGGACGGCGACGCGAAAACGCAGGTCTTCGACGACTTCAACCTGCACATTCCCGCAGGTCAGCGCATCGGTCTGGTGGGCATGAGCGGCGCGGGCAAGACCACGCTCACCAAGCTGCTGCTGCGCTTGTCCGATATCCAGGAAGGCGAGATCTTGATCGACGGCCAAAACGTCGCCACTTGCACGCAGCAATCCCTGCGCCGGCAAGTCGCCTACGTGCCGCAGGAAGCGCTGCTCTTCCACCGTTCCATCGCGGAGAACATCGCCTACGGCAAGCCTGATGCGTCAATGGAGGAGATTCGCGAGGCGGCACGCCAAGCCAACGCGCTCGAGTTCATCGAGTCGCTGCCGCAGGGCTTTTCCACCATCACCGGAGAACGCGGCATCAAACTTTCCGGCGGGCAGCGTCAGCGCATCGCCATCGCGCGCGCCATGCTCGCCGACTGCCCCATCCTCGTGCTCGACGAGGCGACGAGCGCGCTGGATTCCGAAAGCGAGCACCTCGTGCAAGACGCGCTTGCCAAGCTCATGCAGGGACGCACGTCGATCGTCGTCGCGCACCGCCTGTCAACGGTGGCAAGCCTCGACCGCATCGTCGTGCTCGACCACGGCAAGATCGTCGAGGACGGCCCGCATGCCGAGCTCATCGAAGCCGGTGGCGAATACGCCCAGCTGTGGGGCCGTCAGACGGGCGCGTACTTGGAGTAGGAGCCGGGGCGCTTCGCCAACGGACTGACCGTCAGCGTGCCGGGCCGAAGAGATTGACGAGCGCCACGATGGGCCAAATGTCGATAACGCACTACCAGCCCTGCAAAGGCTATGTCAGGATTCCTGTCTCAGATAATCAGCCAGATAGGGAACGGCAAACGCCACTTCGCCCCGGCGGATTGGCTCTATCACGCCAGCATCTATAAGACGTCGGCGATACTTCTGCGCATAATCGGGCGTTACTTCCATACGTGCCGCCACATCGGCAACGCGGCTCGGCCCCTCGTCACATGCCATCGACTTCAGGAACATATTGTCCTGATCCGAGAGGGCGGCAAGTGTCGTCTTGCACACGTCATTTTCGAAATCTTCCTGCGCGCTCGCGACCGCGCGCTCCAAAACGGATTTATCGACACTTCCATTATCATCAGCATAGAGCGCAATATTATGGCCAACGAGCTGAAGAAGATATGGCGAACCTTGGGTTGCGCGCGACGCAGCCCGGCGAACCTCCTCGGGCACAACAAGGCCCAATTTGCGAAACGCCTGCTCGAAAAAGGCATCCACCTCGCTGAACGCCAGAGGCTCTAGCGTAATCTTGCGTGCACGATTGAGAAACGTGAGAACGCGATCATTTAATGTGGCGGACACTGCAGCGGGAAGCCCCGCCATCGCCAACGCAATGTTGCGTCGCTCGCCAACAAGCTCCTGATAGGCAGCGACAAGCTGGCGAATTTGAGCGTCGTTTGCCTGCAGTTCGTCCACAAGAATGAGAATGCCTTTGCCGTGTTCCTCTAGTTTACGGCACAGATGATCAAGTTTGTACTGGAAGCTCTTCGACTCCTGCACCTCACGACTGAACTGAAGCCCTGCGGAAAACCCGAGCGCGCCGATGCTGCCTCCTACAAGACGGGTCGTTTTCTCTTTTGCAAACCGTTCCCCGTCATCCTGGATTTTCTCGATGATGCGATCGAGCATACCCTCGGTCACAACGGTAGGAGATGCTACGACAAACCCCACCTCTTTTGCGCGGTCAGCCAATTCCCATAGCAACACGGTTTTGCCAGATCCCCTCTGTCCGAGCAAAACAGTAGCACGGTCGCGGTCACCAGGGCGTTTCTGCAATCCCTCGAGGAAAGAACAGATGATTTGTTGCCTGCCCACAAGATGACTCGGCC
>CASDTD010000239.1 GCA_949283445.1 uncultured Coriobacteriia bacterium
ATGAGCGTGAAGGTCATGGGCATGACGACGCCCGTGGCCATGGCCTGCATGATGCGGCCGAGCAGCAACACGTAGAAATTGGGAGCGAGCGTGGCCACCAACGAGCCCACGGCAAACCAGCTGATGCCGATGATGAACAGCCGGCGCGTCGGGAAACGCCCGATGAAAAACGCGTTCAACGGGATGATGATAGCTTCGACCATGGCATATCCCGAGGTCAGCCATTGGACAGTCGTCGCGTTCACGTTCAGATCGGCCATAATCGACGGCAGCGCCGGCGAAAGCAGCGTCTGGTTCAAAACGACCAGAAGCGTGCCCGCCATGAGAACGACGATCATCAGTCTTTCTTGTTTGCTCAAACCCATACCGGTACTACGAACACCCCTTACATTTTCATATGTTCATGTGAGAAAAGCGCGCGGCCCACAGGCGAAAAACGGCAGCGATGCTGCAGCCCGGGCCGCGAAGGCAGGAGTGTATTCTAGCGACCGCGAACAGGCCGCTCTAGCGGTTTTCGGCGAATGTCACGAAGAAGTGACGTACGGGTGAGTTGGGAGGGCGAGGCTAGCGGGCGCCGTCGCCGGAATCGAGGTCGGACAGCTGGGCGAACATGCGCTCGCGCGCCATCTGCTCGTAGCCGCTTTTCTCCTTGGCGTAATTGGCGAACGGATAGATGGAAATGCCGCCGCGCGGGTAGAACATGCCCCGTACCTCGAGGTATTTCGGCTCCATGAGCGTCACGAGGTCGTCGCGGATGATATTGACCACGTCCTCGTGGAAATCGCCGTGGTTGCGGAAGCTGAACAGGTAGAGCTTGAGGCTTTTGCTCTCGACCATCTTCACGTCGGGAACGTAGTTGATATAGAGCGTCGCGAAATCCGGCTGCCCAGTGATCGGGCACAGCGTGGTGAACTCGGGACAGCGGAAGGTGACCATGTAATCATGGTCTTGATGCTTGTTGTCGAAAGTCTCGAGCAGTTCGGGAGCGTAATCGGTCGGGTACTGGACGCGCTGGTTGCCCAAAAGCGTCAGATCGTCGTTTTCGCGTGCGTCTTGCACTGTTATGCCCCTTTCGCCGTCTTTTCGGTGGTGAGTCCGTTGCGACGTGCAAGCATAGCACAGCTGCCGTACGCCGGCGACAACGGGAATGCCCCATCTACGGAGCGTTCACCGACTACCCGTCAAGCACGCTGCCCCGATTCGGTACAATGCGTACGCGTGAACGCAGATTCGACGCGAAAGAAGGCAAGGGCCGTGACCGATACGCACTTCACCTGGATGGAAAGCTACAAGGCGATTGCCGACGCGCTGCTGGCGCGCAAGAACCGGCGCGATGGGCTGCAGAAACTCTACGTCGAGCTCACCGGGCTCGACGACCGCGTGATGATAGACCCCTTCACCCTGTTCACGACCTTCAACCGCGGCATAATCGACTTCGACCGCAAGAACCTCATCAAGACCGTCATGGAGCGGCTCGACGTCGACGCCCCTCTGCCCGAAGACTTCACCGGCATTCCCACGGCCAACCACGCCCTGTGGCAGTACTTCGACAACACCGAAGAGGCGGCAGAAGACTGCTGGCAGCTGTTCGAAGCCGCCCTGGAATTCGCCGACGCCGAACAGCACGACGAGGCGCTCGTCCGCAGGTTCTGCGAGTATTTCGACAAGGTGCACGCCCAGGAGAACATCACGAAGGCGCGGCTCACGCGCACGCTGTACTGGATGCGCCCCGAAACATACCTGCCCTTCGGCGAGAAAACGCGCGATTACGTGCACAGCCGTTACGGCCTGAGCACGCCCATCAGGATGCGCGCAGCCCAGTACCTGCGCACCTTGCAGGAGATGGACGTCGTGTGCGACCGTCCATTTTACGAAGTGGCGGCCCGCGCCTACCGTGCCGCAGACGATTCCTGGTGGCCCTATCCAATCGACTACGACCCGGACATGAGCATCCGCCAGTGGATGGAGCTGCTCGCCGACGAAGAGCTCACCAGCGACGAGGTCATCAAAGCCCTGCGCAAGATCGTCGAGCTGGGCGGGGATGCCACCACCGACGAGCTGGCAGAAGAGCGCGGGCATGACCGCGACTATTACGCGACGCTGCTGCGCGGCTATTCCCGTAGCGCCGCCCAGAAAATGGGGCGTGAGGGCTATCGGGGCTCGTGGTGGCCATTCGTGTTCGTGGGCAAGAACGCCGGCGAAGACCGCCGCGGCGACTACATCTGGCGCCTGCGTCCGGAAATCATCGACGCGCTCGGCGCGCTGAGCCGCTAGGCCACGTGCGGCACCCTGGCATACGGGGTGCCTATCAAGTTCAGGAGCTTTTGTCCTACGTTGCAGCCGACGACCCCGGCGCTGCACCCTGATCGCTGCCGGTGTCCGCCCCCGCAGAGGGGTCGCTCGGCTTCTGCGCGCCTCTGTCGCCCGTGGTGCCCGAAGCGCTGCCGTCCCCGCCTGCCGGGTTGCCGTCTTCTCCAGAGGAGCCCGGCACGCCTGCGCCGTTTCCGTCCCCGTCATCTGCGGGGCTCTGCACTGCGGGCACGCCGGTCCCGTTTTCGGCGGCGTCATTGCCTGAAGCAGCAGCACCGTCCGCGTTCATGCCGTCTGCAGCATCTCCTTGTGTTCCGGCAGCCGATGTGCTCGCGTCATCTGCCGCAGGCTCCTCGTGCTGCACGACGATGATTGGCTGCGTTTTGTAGCCGATGCCGTTTCCCGCCGTCACCACGTTGACCACGAACGCCGATGCCGCCACCGCCACGATAGACGCAACGACGGAGACAATGATGACGTTGCGTTTCATGCGTGCCGCATGCCGCTGCGCCCGCCTGTCTTCCAGGCGTGGCATGACGATGGTCGTGCCCGTTTCCGCACGTTCGGCATCAGCTGCCTCTCTCATCACCTGTGCATCATGCGAGTCGGAAAAACGCAAGCGCGGGTCAGTCAGCTCCGCGCTCGTTTCTGCAGCAGGGGAAGACGCACCGCCAGCACTGTCAGCACCGATGCCCCGGTCTTCGACGCGCCGCATCAGCACGGTTCCGTTCGGCCCCACGGTATCGGACGTAGCGATGTCCTTTACCTTGTCGACGCCCTTCTGCACGAATTTCTTGTACAGCTGCGAAGACACGGTCGAGACCACCGAGCCCACGGCTACGCCGATGACAGAGCCGGTGATGCCGATTTGCGAGGAAAGGAGCATAGAGGTCACGGCGGCCAACGCGCCGGCGACGACCTGCGCCATGGAAAGCCCCTCGAACAAGCCTCCCGCTTTCTGCTTTTCTTGTCCTGCGCTCTTGTCGGCTGCCGCTTGACTCAAGATGAACCACGCCCTCGCTTTCGTTTCCGGTTGAAGATGGTTCAGCCTAGACCTTTCGGGTTTCGGGTACCAAGAGGGCGCACGACTTTTCACGCGCTCTTCAAATAGCCGTCACGAAAGCGTCATATCAAGCCGGCGTGCAAGAAAACGGCTGCGTCTGTCTTTCAGAAAGCGCAGGCAGGTGAAAGGGCGACGTTTTCAGGCGTCAAAAGCAGCAGGCAGGTGATTCGCCGACATTTCAGGGCAGATATACGGCCGCCTTTGTCGCCAAACCACACATCTGTGATTTGACGACGCACGCGCTGACGAGGCTCGTACGCTTGGCGCAAGCTATGCGAAACGTCACAGCGAATAGGTCTTCTTGATGGCGTGCAGCAGGGCGAGGCCATGCTGGGGACCGCGTTGCTGCATGTTCTCGATGTGGTAGCCCTCGTGCCCGTCGAGCCGGCCGCTCTCGCGTGCACTGGCCGCCTCGCGCACCAAGCGGGAGAAGAGGTTGCCCATGTGCTTTTCGCCCAAGAAGAACTCGGGATGCCACTGAACGCCCAGCATGAACGTACGGTCGACGGCCTCGATGGCCTCGACCAGACCGTCGGAAGCATAGGCGACGGGCTTGAACCCCTCCCCGACTTTCTTGACAGCCTGATGATGAAAGGAGTTCGCGGCGGAAGAATCTGCCTGCAGCACCTCGTGCAGCTTCGAGCCGCGCTCGACGTCGATGTAATGCGACACCTCCGTCGGCTCCTCGGTCTGCCAGTGGACGAGCGGCTTGCCCGTGAGGCCGTCGACGCCGTCGAATTCTGATTCGAGGTCGAGGTAGAGCGTCCCGCCGAAGTAGACATTCATGGTCTGCATGCCGCGGCAGGTGCCGAGCAGAGGCACGTCGAAGGTATATGCGTAATCGAGAATGGCCGTCTCCACCATGTCGCGCATGGGCGTGATTTCGGACAGCTTGTCATAGCCAGCATCGGCCGCCGATGCGCCGTACCGTCCCGGGTCGACATCCTGGCCACCCGTGAGGACGAACCCGTCGACGATGGGAAACAGCCGCTCGTAGACGCGCTTGTCGTAGGCGAGCGGCATGATGAGCGGCACGCCACCGGACAGCACGATGGAATTGATGTAGTAATCGTTAACGCGGAAAATGTGCTCTTCGGGTGCCTGCGTGGGAACAATGCCGATGATGGGCGACGAAGACGAGCCGCACACCCCCGCCGCTGCCGCCTCGATCTGCCCTTTGCCGCAGATGTCATCTGCACTCGCGTCGATAGCGTCTTTCGGGCAGATGTCTTCGGCCGCACGGTCGATGGCATCGCGCGGGCACACCTCCGCAGCGTCGCGGTCGATGGCATCGCGTGGGCAGACGTCTTGGAGGCTCTCGTCAATCGCGTCACGTGGGCACACGTCGTCGATGCCCTGGCTGATGCACATTCTGTCTTCCTGCGGTCGATCGTTCATGAACTGCTCCATCTTGCACCTGCGTGAACTTGCAACAGTGCCACTATACCATGCGAAAACGCGCCCCTCTGTCCGGCGTGCGCCCTGAAAGACAGGCACGTGCTCTACCACCCACCGCAGTGGCGCTGCAAATGCGACGTACAGTCCCTACTCGAATAGCCCCGTCGAGAGATAGCGCTCGCCCGTATCGGGCAACAGCGTGACGATGGTCTTGCCGGCGAATTCGGGGCGCTTTGCCAGCTGCACGGCACCCCACACGGCCGCACCGGAGGAAATACCGACGAGCAGCCCTTCCAGACGCGCGACCTTGCGCGCATATTCGTATGCGGCGTCATCAGGGCAGTCGAGCACCTCATCGTAGACCTGCGTGTCGAGCACTTCGGGGACGAAGTTCGCGGAAATGCCCTGAATCTTGTGGGGGCCGGCCTGCCCGCCGGACAGAAGCGGCGAGCCGGATGCCTCGACGACAGCGATACGCACGTCCGAGTTCTTCTCCCGCAGGTACGAGCCGACGCCGGTGATGGTGCCGCCCGTGCCCGCGCAGGCCACGAACGCGTCAACCGCGCCGTCGGCGTCTTCCCAGATTTCCGGACCAGTCGTTGCCACGTGCGCGGCGGGGTTTGCGGGGTTGACGAACTGCCCTGCCACGATGCTGTTGGGCGTGGCAGCGTGCAGCTGCTCGGCTTTCTCGACGGCGCCGGCCATGCCCTGCGCGCCCGGCGTGAGCACCACTTCGGCACCGTAGGCCTTGCACAGCAGCTGCCGTTCCACCGACATGGTGTCCGGCATGACGATGATAGCGCGATACCCGCGTGCAGCGCAGCATGCGGCAAGACCCACGCCCGTGTTGCCGCTTGTCGGCTCGATGACAGTTGCGCCGGCAGAGATGGCCCCGCGCGCCTCGGCGTCGTCGAGCATGGCCTTCGCGACGCGGTCTTTCACCGAACCGGCTGGGTTGAACGACTCGACCTTGGCCAGAACGCGCGCGGCAAGCCCTTCCTTTTCCTCGATATGGACGAGCTCGAGCAGGGGCGTCGCCCCAATGAGCTCGTCGATGCTGCGGTACACCTTACTCATGAACATTCGCCTCCGAAACAAGCCGTCTTTATTCGGCTTCGACATACGTGAACTCGTGCTTGCGCACACCCCAGACATACAGAACGATCATGACGACGATCGAGATTCCCATGATAACCGTCAGGCCGAAGATGAAGTTGACCCACGGCAAGGTGGCGACGACCGTGGCCAGCGAGGTCATGACGCTGTACGCGAAGTTGGCGATAGTCGATGCTGCGCCGACACGTTCGGGCGGCTGCTGCATCATGACGACGTAAGACATGGGGCGCACGATGCCCTCCCCCAACGTGAAGGGCAGAAACGCAATGGTGAACAGCAGCGCGGACGCCGTCCCGAACAACGCGAGCAAAACGAACGTGACGATGAACATCGCGAAGGAAAAGACGAGCGTCGCCTGGATGGTCCAGCGCTTCGACAGAAACATGTACACGTACGGCGCCAGCACCGTGGCAACGCACGTGATGGCATAGCAGATGCTGTAGCCCAGGTAATCCATGTGGAAGAAATCGAGCAGGTCGTAGGATACCGTCGCAATCCACGCGAAGTACGGCACGCCGGCAAAGCCCAAGATGAGCGCGAACGCCGTGAACATCTTGTCGGAAAGCAGGCCGCGCACATGGCCGAAGGTCTCCCCCAGCGACTGCACGACCGTTCCCTGGGTGCGGTGTTCTTCGGTGTATGTCTCGGATATGACAAACGAGAGCACCGTGCAGACCGCGCCCATCGCAGCCAGGCACCAGAACACGCCGCGCCAGTCGAAAAGCACGATGAGAAACGAGCCCAGAAACGGCGCGAGCGCCGGGCCGATGATGATGAGCGACTGCACGAGCGTCATCGCGAGCTTGAGGTCCTTGCCCGAATAGGCATCGCGGATGAGCGCGGTTTGCACCGTCATCTCGAAGCCATAGGCGAACGCCTGCCCGATGCGGCAGGCGATGAGCACCCAGATGTTCGGGGCCAAAGCGCAGCCCGCCGACGAGACGAGCAGCAGCGCGCAGGAAAACACGAGCAGCGGGCGGCGGCCGTACCGGTCAGATATAGGACCGGCCAAAATGACCGCGAACGCCGAGCAGAAGAAAAACGCGAACATCGTGAGGTTGAGCAGCGCGGCCGTAACGCCGAGCTCGGCCTGCATGACGGGAAGCGCCGGCACGTAGAGGTCGATGGGCATGAGCATGAGAATGCCGATGACGAGCACGCATGCCAAAAACGAACGCGGTCCCAAGCGCTTCTGTTCAACGAGTAATTTCATGAGCTGCGATTACCTCTTTTTTTGAAACCGAAATACTGCGGTTATGCTACGCAAGATAGGACGAGAGAACGTGTTCCGTGCTGACCACGCGCGTGTCGTAGCAGGTACTGTAATACTCGAGCGCCCCTTCCTGCGTTCCCACGAGGAAGGTCCAGACCGCATCATGGGGCACGATGCTTCTGTAGCCGCGGAAATACGCCCCGGCAAGGGTCTGCAACACGCAGATATTCGCGTCAGCACCGACGGCGATGAGCGTGTCGATGCCCAGCTCGCGCAACGTGAGGTCGAGATCCGTGCCGAAAAACGCGTCGTAGCGACGCTTGGGGATGACGATGTCGGTGCCGGTCAGCTCGAATTCGGCAAGTGGCTTGGAGCCCTCCGTGCCCGCGATGCCGTGCTCGCCCCACAGCTGCACCTCGCGGTCGTAGGCGGCCACGTGCGCATCGCAGGCGAAGATGACCGGCAGCCCTTTTTCGCGGGCGGCTTTCGCGATTGAAATGCAGTTTTGCGCCTGGGCCTCGAAGCCTTGCGGCAAGCCGGTGTCCCCGCCCAACACGTCGATGACGAGCACCGCCGTCTTCTCGGGGTCGAATTCGTCGCCCTGCTGCCAGAGCGTCTGCTGTGCCACGGGATTGTACGTCATGGCCATCCTCCAAAAACGAAGCACGAAAGCGCCGTGCATATCTGACGATGTGAATGGCATTGTAGCCCAGATACACCGCCTGCTTTCGTTACGCTTCCGTGTTGCCGCATGCGCAAGACGCCGAAAGGTCTCGAACTCTTGTCACAGCAGACTCGTATAATGGCTAGCTGAATCAACACCGACTTCTACCAACAAGGGAGCACGTCTCACATGAACTTCAACGAAGAGGCACTCAAACTGCACGCCGAAAACCACGGCAAGCTCGTGGTCGACTTCAACTGCACCATCGAAGACGCCGACGATCTGTCGGTTGCCTATACCCCCGGTGTCGCCGCGCCTTGCCGTGAAATCCACGCGCACCCCGAAGACGCCTACACCTACACCATCAAGTCTCACACCATCGCCGTCGTCTCCAACGGCACCGCCGTGCTGGGGCTGGGCGACATCGGCCCCGAAGCCGCAATGCCCGTCATGGAGGGCAAAAGCGCGTTGTTCAAGCGCTTCGGCGGCGTGGACGCCTTCCCCATTTGCATCGACGCGAAAACCCCCGAAAAGGTCATCGCGGCGGTGAAGGCCATCGCCCCCACCTTCGGCGGCATCAACCTCGAATACATCAAGTCCCCCGACTGCTACACCATCGAAGCCGAGCTCGAACGCGACCTGGATATCCCCGTCTTCCACGACGACCAGCACGGCACCGCCATCGTCGTCACCGCCGCGCTCATCAACGCGCTGAAGGTCGTCGGCAAAGACATCGCCGACGTGAAGGTCGTCTTGAACGGCGCGGGTGCCGCGGGCACGGCCATCCTGAAGATGCTGCTGGCCGCCGGGGCGAAAAACGTCATCGGCGTGGACAGCAAGGGCGCATTGTACCGCGGGCGCGAGGGCATGAACCCCTTCAAAGTTGAGCTCGCCGAGCTCACCAACCCCGAAAACGAGTCCGGCACGCTGGCCGACGTCATCGCCGGCGCAGACGCGTTCATCGGCACTTCGGTAGCCGGTGCCCTCACGGCCGACATGGTGCGCTCCATGGCAGACGCCCCCATCGTGTTCGCGATGGCCAACCCCGTGCCGGAAATCATGTACGACGAGGCCATTGAGGCAGGCGCCGCCGTCATGGCGACGGGCAGAAGCGACATGCCCAACCAGGTCAACAACCTGCTCGCCTTCCCCGGCATCTTCGCGGGCGCGCTGGACGTTCAGGCGCGCGACATCAACACAGAGATGAAGCTCGCCGCAGCACGTGCCATCGCGGGTCTGGTGACCGACGAAGAGCGCAGCGCGGAATACATCATCCCCTCGGCGCTGGAAAGCCGTGTCGTGACCGCCGTGCGCCACGCCGTCGCGCAGGCCGCCATCGACACGAACATCGCACGCAAGCCCGAGGGCATCGTGACGGACTAAGGCCTGCTGCATGCCCCGCCTGAGCTTGCACGTGCTCGCCAGCAGCTCCGCCGGCAACTGCTCGGTCGTCGTCGACAGCTTGACGGACACGGCCATCGTCATAGACGCCGGTATCTGCAAACGCGCCTTCCTCGACGGACTGAAAGCCTGTGGTGTCAGCCCCGAGCGCATCGCTGCCGTGCTCGTCACGCACGACCATTCCGACCACGTGAAGGGGCTGGGCGTATGCCTACGCGGCATGGAGCGCCTGGGCGTCCGCCCTCCCGTGTTCGTCGAGGCGCCCGTGCGCAGCGGTTGCAAGGCCGTGCGCGAGCTGGACGGCGCGCATCATATGGAAACGCTGGAGCGCACCGGGGTGCTTGACGTCGGCGGCCTGCGCGTCACGCCATTCCCCACGAGCCATGACGCGCTTTCCAGCTGCGGCTTTCGCGTCGAAGCAGGCAACGAGGCACTCGGGTTCATGACCGACACGGGCTATGCCACGCCCGAAAGCCTCGAGGCGCTGCAGGGCTGCAGGCTGCTTGCACTCGAAGCCAATCACGATGCGCAGATGCTGCAGACAGGCCCCTACCCCCACACGCTCAAGCAGCGCGTCGCCAGCAGCGAAGGGCACCTCTCCAACGAACAGGCAGCCTCCGTCTTGCACGAGCTTTCCTGGAGTGGCCTTGCGCACGTCGTCGCCATGCACTTGTCCGAGGAAAACAACACCCCGGCACTCGCGCAGCTCGCCCTTATGGCCAGCGCGCCTGCAACCGATGTCATCTGCGCGCGCCCACGCAGCGCCGTGAGCGTGAGCTAAGCCGTAACGCAGCCGCCCATCGCAAGACGCCCTTCCCATACAATCCCCCAAAACGAACCATGCCGCAGGCACGAAGCCTGCGGCATGGTTTCTTCAACACGATGTCAGGCCGTCGCTTACGGCTTGGAAACGAGCTCCGTCCATTCGGCCGGGTCGTCGTCGGGCAGCTCCTTTTCCTCGCGCGGCGCCGCGTCATATGCACTGTCAAGCTCGTCATGCGTCATATGCCAGCATTCGCAGGCAGGCATGCCGGGAATGCTCTCCGCGACAAACACCGGGTCGAGTCCCTGCTTCTTCTGCTCCATGTAATCATCGAGCGCTTTCAAGGCCCACTTGCCCAACAGCAAGATGACCACGATGTTGATGGTCGCCTGGAAGCCCATGAAGATATCGGCGAGGTTCCACGCCAGGGTAAGGTTGGAATTGGCGCCGATGTAGACCGCCACGCAGCAGACGATACGGAAGATGTTGAACGCGACCTTGTTCTTCGTGATGAACTTGAAGTTGCTCTCGGCGTAGAAGTAGTTGCCAATCAGGCTCGTGAAGGCGAACGCGAAGATGGCCGCCGTCATGAAGTGCATGCCCCAGTCGCCGAAGCCGCTTTGCATGGCCGCCTGCGCCAACGGCATGTTGTCGAGCGCGACGCCGGCAGCGGCACCGCCCCAGGGAATCATGTCGACGTTGTTGATGACGAAGAACATGATCATCATCGCCGAGCACGAGCAGATGATAATGGTGTCGATGAAGACGGAGAAGGTCTGCACGAGGCCCTGCTTGACCGGGTGCGAGACGGATGCGGACGCCGCGGCGTTGGGCGCGGAGCCCATGCCGGCCTCGTTCGAGAACAAGCCGCGCTTGATGCCCTGGACGATCATTGAGCCGGCAAAACCGCCCACGATGGAGTGGAAGTTGAACGCCTCATGGAAGATCATGCCGAACACGGCGGGCAGGGCGGTGATGTTCATGCCGCACAGCACGAGGGCGAGCAGGATGTAGGCGCCTGCCATGACCGGCACGATGATCGAGGACAGATAGCTGATGATGCGCGTGCCGCCGAACAGGATGAGCCCCAAAATGACGGCGATGATGATGCCGAAGGCAACAGGTGCCAGGCTGCCGGAATAATTGGGGATGTAGGCCTCGAGCGACGAGCTCATGTTGTAGGTCTGCAGGCCGTTGAAGCCAATGGCGTAGCACAGAATCAACGCGACGGCGAAGATGTTGGCCCAAACCTTGGAGCCGAGCGCCTGCTTGATGTAGTACGCAGGGCCGCCCCTGAAAGAGCCGTCCTTGCCGCGCACCTTCCAGATCTGCGCGAGCGTGGACTCGATGAAAGCCGAAGCAGCAGACACCGAAGCCATAACCCACATCCAGAACACGGCACCCGGGCCGCCGACGGCGATGGCCGTGGCCACGCCCGAAATGTTACCCGTGCCGACGCGCGAGGCGGTCGAGACCATCAGCGCCTGAAACGACGAGACGGCGCTCTTGCCGGGAACATGCTTTTTCTCGGTCAAATGCTTGACCATGTCGCGAAAGCCGCGGAACTGGATGAACTTGGTGCGAAAAGTGAAGTACAAGCCGCACGCGATGAGCAGGAACACCAGAAAGTACGTGTACATGTACGTGTCGATGGTGTTCGTGATGGAAACGAGCGTGTCCATGATCCTCCTCAAACCTCATGGATGCGCCGGTTGGGCGCAGGTGTCGCGGCATATTGTGCACGCCCTCAACTCCTCTAGAAGGCATGGCCGCGAACGTGAAATGGAATTTTGCGCCCGCTATTCTACTTCAATATTTCGTTTCGTGCAGCATCTCCTTCAGCGTGCGCTTATTGGTGCAGCATATGCCGCGCAAAGAAACGCAGAATGGCCCGGGAAGAGGAGCATCTCCTCTTCCCGGGCCATCTCAGCAATAATCCGCGTGCAGTTTCTAGAACAGCCCCGTGATCTTACCGTTTTCGTCGACGTCGATCTTCTCGGCGCTCGGGCGCTTGGGAAGGCCCGGCATGGTCAGGATGCTTCCCGTGAGCGCGACGATGAAGCCCGCACCAGCGGAAACGGTGAGCTCGCGCACCGTGACCGTGAAACCTTCCGGCGCCCCGAGCAGCGTCTGGTTGTCAGAGAAGCTGTACTGGGTCTTGGCCACGCAAATGGGCATATCGGCAAAGCCGAGCTCCGTCAGGCGCGCCGCCTGCTGACGGGCTGCCGGCGTGAGCTCGACGCCATCGGCGTGGTAGATGCGCCGCGCAATTGCGTCCAGCTTGTCCTCGATGGAGCCTTCGAGCGGATAGGCGTACTCGAATTCGCCGCCCTGCTCGCACAGGCGCACGACTTCCTCTGCCAGCGCAACCCCGCCTTCGCCGCCTTTCGCCCACACCTCCGAAAGCGCCACGTTGACGCCCAGCGCACGGCACTTCTCTTCGACGAGGGAAAGCTCGGCTTTCGTGTCGGTGGGAAACGCGTTGATGGCCACGACGCAGGGAAGCTTGTAAACCTGCGTGATGTTCTCCACATGACGCAGCAAGTTGGGAAGCCCCGCCTCGAGCGCCTCGAGGTTTTCCTCGTTGAGGTCTGCCAGCGCCACGCCGCCGTGGTGCTTGAGCGCGCGCACCGTGGCCACGACGACCACGGCGTCGGGCACGAGGCCGGCCAAACGGCACTTGATGTCGAGGAACTTCTCCGCACCCAAATCGGCGCCGAAACCGGCTTCCGTGATGGCGTAATCGCCGTACTTCATGGCAAGACGCGTGGCCATGACGGAATTGCAGCCATGCGCGATGTTCGCGAACGGGCCGCCGTGAATGAACGCGGGCGTGCCCTCGAGCGTCTGCACGAGGTTCGGCTTCAGGGCGTCTTTGAGCAGCGCGGCCATGGCGCCTTCCGCCTTGAGGTCATGTGCCGTGACGGGCTTGCCGTCGTAGGTGTAGCCCACGATGATGCACGCGAGACGCTCTTTGAGGTCGGTGATAGACGTGGCCAGGCAGAAGATAGCCATGATTTCGGAGGCGACGGTAATCTGGAACCCGTCCTCGCGCGGCACGCCTTGCTTGGCACCGCCCAGGCCGTCCACGATATGGCGCAGCTGGCGGTCGTTCATGTCCACCGCGCGCTTCCAGGTAATCTGTTTGGGGTCGATGCCCAGCTCGTTTCCCTGCTGGATATGGTTGTCGAGCATGGCAGCCAGCAGGTTGTTGGCCGCGCCGATGGCGTGGAAGTCCCCCGTGAAATGCAGGTTGATATCTTCCATGGGAACGACCTGCGCCCAGCCGCCGCCTGCGGCACCGCCCTTGATGCCGAAGACCGGGCCCAGAGAAGGCTCGCGCAGGGCGACGACGGCGTTTTTGCCGATCTGGCGCAGCCCGTCGGCAAGACCCACCGTCGTGGTGGTTTTGCCCTCGCCAGCCGGCGTGGGATTGATAGCGGTGACCAGCACGAGCTTGCCCGGCGTGCTCTCCTGTTTCAAAACGTTGTAGTCGATTTTCGCCTTGTACTTGCCGTACAGCTCCAGGTCGTCTTCGCCCACACCAATGGAGGCCGCGACCTCGGTGATGGGCTTCGGCTCGACAGATTGCGCGATTTCGATATCAGACAGCATGCACATACGACCTTTCTGTTGCGTGGCTAATCGAATATGCCGGTGCGAACGGACAGCACTGCGGCGTCATCTCATTCTACTTGCCCGCCCCCGCACGCACACCCCACGAATCGGGCATATGGTCATACGGCGCATGCGTACATACGACAAGCTGCGTAAAAGCTCCGAAGTTGCGCAGAGGCGCCTGCGCGGCAGGCTACCACGCCCCTCTTGCCCGCCAAACAATGAATCTGCTGTTTCGCGCTTAAATCGCCCCTGATTAAGCGCGTTTCTGCAGACTATTCGTCAGCGCAAGCGGAAAGGGAAGACGGAGGCAGGCGAAGATGCAGCCTGTATCGTCTAGAATGCGAGCGAGAAGATGTACGAGACACGAGAAGACACGAGGCTATGGGAACACGCAGACAACGTAAGGCGGGCGCGACAAGCACGCACAGGAAACAGGGGCAGGCGACGCCTGCGCCGACGCAAAGCGCCCTCGAGCAGGGCTTTCTTCCCACGACTGCCGCCGAGATGCGCGAACTGGGCTGGGATGCGTGTGACTTCGTCTACGTGAGCGGCGACGCCTACGTCGACCATCCCTCCTTCGGCATGGCGATCATCACGCGTCTGCTTTCCGCACATGGCTACCGTGTCGGCATCATTGCGCAGCCCGACTGGAAAGACCCGGAAAGCATTGCCGTGTTCGGCGCGCCGCGTCTGGGCTTTCTCGTTTCCGCCGGCAACATGGATTCCATGGTCAACCACTACACCGTGGCCAAACGCCGCCGCAAGAAAGACGCCTATTCCCCCGGCGGCAAGGCCGGTCTGCGCCCCGACCACGCTTGCGTGGTCTACGGCAACCTCATACGCCGCACGTTCAAGGAGGCGCCCATCATCTTGGGCGGCATCGAGGCATCGCTGCGACGCCTGGCGCATTACGACTACTGGTCCGATTCACTCAAGCGCTCCATCCTGCTCGACTCCGGCGCCGACCTCATCTCCTACGGGATGGGCGAGAAATCCATCGTCGCGATAGCCGACGCGCTGGCAAGCGGGCTTGTCGTAAGCGACCTCACGTTCATCCCCGGCACCGTCTACCGCTGCCGCTCCATCGAGCACTGCTTCGAGCCCGTCGTCCTGCCGCGCTTCGAAGAACTCGAAGCAGACAAGGCATCCTATGCGAGAAGCTTCAAGCTGCAATACGACAACCTCAACCCCTTCTTGGGACGCACGCTCGTGGAAGAGTACCCGCACGGCGTCTTCGTCGTGCAAAACCCACCCGCCGAGCCGCTTTCCACCGAAGAGATGGATGCCGTCTACGCGCTCCCCTACGCGCGCCGGGCGCACCCTTCCTATGACGCGGCCGGGAGCATCCCCGCGTTGGAGGAAGTGAAGTTCTCGCTTGCCAGCAACCGCGGCTGCATCGGGGAATGCGCGTTTTGCGCGCTCAACTTCCACCAGGGGCGTATCATCCAGACGAGAAGCGACGAATCGATTCTGGCCGAAGCGAAGCTCATGACCGAAGACCCGGATTTCAAGGGCTACATCCACGACGTGGGAGGCCCCACTGCGAACTTCCGCGTGCCCGCCTGCGCAAAGCAGCTGCAGCGTGGCGCCTGCAAAGACCGCCGCTGCCTGTCACCGGTGCCCTGCAAGGCGCTGAACGTCACGCATAAGAGCTATCTTGCGCTGCTGTGCAAGCTACGAGAGCTTCCCGGCGTGAAGAAGGTGTTCGTCCGCAGCGGCATCCGCTTCGACTACGCGCTGCTCGACGACGACCACAGCTTCATCCGCGAGCTGGCCGCCCATCACACGAGCGGCCAACTGCGCTTGGCGCCCGAACACGTCAGCGCACGCGTGCTGGACGTCATGGGAAAGCCGCCCCACGAGACCTACGAGCACTTCGTCGCGGAATTCGACGAAGCGTCGAAAGCCGCCGGCAAGGAGCAGTACGTGCTCCCCTACCTCATGTCGTCGCATCCGGGGTCCACGATGAAAGAGGCCGTCGAGCTCGCCGAGTTCTGCCGCGACCTGGGTTACAACCCCGAGCAGGTCTCCGACTTCTACCCCACGCCCTCGACCGTCTCTACCTGCATCTACTATACCGGGCTCGACCCGCGCACCATGCAACCCGTCTACTGCGCGACAAGCCCGCATGAAAAGGCCCTGCAGCGGGCGCTCATCCAATACCGCAATCCGAAAAACCACGACCTCGTCGTCGAGGCGCTCAAGGCCGCAGGGCGCGAAGACCTCATCGGGTACGGCCCGGACTGCCTTGTGCGCCCGAAGAAGGGCGACGGCGTGAAACTCGACAAGCGCTCGGGCACGGGCAGACGCGCAGACGGCGGGACGGGAAAGAAAAAGCGTCCAGGCAGCACGAAACGCGCAAACGGCAAGACCAGCCAGAAGCGCACGTCTTCCGCCCACACGAAACGCGTGAGCCAAACCGGCGGGCGCCGGGGCAACGCGCATGGCACACGCCCCGCAAGCACGCCCGCGCGCAAGCAACGCGGCCTGGCACGCAAGGCAAACGGGCACAAGGGCGGCATACGCAAAGGGCGCTGACGGCGCTCCACTCCACACACGTCCATAACATTGCTATCGAGCGCGTATATGACGCTTCGGGTATGATGGAGAGCATGAAAATCGTAAGCGCGAGCGCGAGGAGGGCCACAGTGCAAGACTACAAGCAGGAATTCATCGATTTCATGGTGGAAAGCGACGTCCTGAAATTCGGGGAGTTCACGCTGAAAAGCGGACGTAAGTCGCCGTTTTTCATGAACGCGGGCGCATACGTGACCGGCTCGCAGCTGCACCGCCTGGGCCAGTACTACGCCAAGGCCATCCACGACGCGTTCGGCCTCGACTTCGACGTCGTGTTCGGCCCCGCCTACAAGGGCATCCCGCTGTCTGTCGTCACGACCATCGCGCTCGAAGAGCTCTACGGCAAAGAGGCGCGTTACTGCTCCAACCGCAAGGAGGTCAAAGACCACGGCGACACGGGCATCTTGCTGGGCAGCAACTTGGAAGACGGCATGCGCGTCGTGATGGTGGAAGACGTCACGACCTCGGGCAAGTCCATCGACGAGACCTACCCGCTCATCACCGCCCAGGCCGATATCGAAGTCGTCGGGCTCATGGTCTCGCTCAACCGCATGGAGGTCGGCAAGGGCGGCGACAAGTGCGCGCTCGACGAGGTCGCGGAGAAATACGGCTTTCCCACCGCCTGCATCGTCGATATGGCCGAGGTCACCGAATACCTCTACAACCGCGAACATCAGGGGCGCGTCGTCATCGACGATGACATCAAAGCAGCACTCGACGCCTATTACGAGCAGTACGGCGCACGCAGCTAGCGCACAACAGCGCACAGAGCGTGACAGGGGGTCGCAGATGTGACCACCTGTCACGCGTCCCTTATCACGCGTCGACCAACTGCAAGGCAGCGTCTTCGACGAGGAGCTCGGCTCTTCCGTTCGTGAGTTCTGTGATGGCAGCAACCAGGGCATCTGCCTGCTCGGCGCGGGCGCGCACGGTCACGGTCACGTCGACGGCAAACGCCGTGTCGAGCACCGTGCACTCCTGTCCCGAGAGAAAGTGCGCGAGCTGTTCGTAGCCCGCGTAGTCCACGCTCACCAGAATGTCGTTGCAGGGCGCGAGCGCGACGATGCGCGTATTCTCGAACGCGAGCTGAGCAGCTTTCGTGTACGCGCGCACAAGCCCGCCCGTCCCCAGCAGGGTCCCGCCGAAGTAGCGCGTCACGACGCAGACGACATCGCGCACGTCCAGATGCTCGATGACGTCGAGCACCGGCAAGCCCGCCGTACGCTTCGGCTCGCCGTCATCTGAATAGCGCACGCGGTTGTTCTCGCGCAGCACGTAGGCATAGACATGGTGCCGCGCGTCGGGATACGTCGCTTTCACCGCATCGATGAAGGCGATGGCATCGGCCTCGTGTTCGACGTGCTTCACCTCGCCGATGAAGCGGCTCTTGCGGTCTTCGTACTCGCCTGTACCGTATTCCTCAATGGTACGGTACGCGGCATCGGCGCTGATATCGGAGATGTTCGTCACCGGCGCCGCCTTCTCCTGGCACGTGCGCGCAAGATGAGATAGGTCACGTACACCATGAGCGCCACGCCGCATAGAAAGCCGACGAGGCCGAACACGGGAATCCCCAGCACGAGCGGTGGGATGCTCGTCGTGCACATGATGCCCGAGCCGATGATCAGCCCACACGCCAGCACCGCGAATGCGAAATAGCTGACGGCATCGGTGAGCTCACGGGTGAAGCGATTGTCCACGTTGATGTCCATGCCGACTTTGACCTGCCCCTTTTGCATCATGTCGAGCAAGTCCATGAGCTTCGTGGGAAGCCCCGCCGCAGCCTCGGTGCTTTCCAGGCTGCGCGCCGCGAAGCGATGCAGACGACGGCTCACGGCGTCGACGTCAAAGTCGCGTTGCAAATAGCGAACGATGACCTGCATGACGCTGAGTTTGTCCGAGACGAGCTTGACCGTCCCCTCGAGCGTGACCACGCCGCGCGCCAATGTGCCCAAAAACGGGTCGATCTTGTATCCGCCGCCCATGAGCGTGTCCATGAGCCGGGTGAGCAGCGCGCCCATGTCAAAACATTCGAGCTCCACGTCGGCGAACTCGTCGATGAGCGACTCGCAGATGTCTATGAGCTGCCCGTGGTCGACGTCGTGCGTGGGCGTGACGATCTTGAGTAGATTGCGCTGCAGCCCATAGGCGTCCGCGCGCATGAACGAGCGCATAATGGACAGCAGCTGTTCGCGGTTGCGCGGCGAAATGGTGCCCATCAGCCCGAAATCGATCCAGCCGATGCCCCCGTCCGGTGCAATCAGCACGTTTCCCGGATGCGGGTCGGCATGATAGAAGCCGTCTTCCAAAACCTGCGATACGAAGTTCTCGGCAAGCAGGTAGGCAGTCTTCTCGCGCTGTTCTTCGTCGAGGCCCTCAAGCGCGCCGGCAGCCTCCACGCTGGGCCACTCCAGATATTCCTCGACGAGCAAAGACCCGGTGGAGTATTCCGAAAAGCAACGCGGCGCCCTCACGCCGGGCCGCGAGGCGTTGTTTTCGTGGAATCGCTCGACGTTGCGCGCCTCGATGGTGAAATCGAGTTCCTCTTTCGAAGCCCGCACCAGCTCGTCGACAAGCTCCTTGAACGAGATGCGGTCTTCCTCTGGCACCACGAGGTCGTAGAGGTCGACGATGCGCCGCATGATGGCGAGGTCCTCGTTGACGGTTTGCGCCACATGGGGGCGCTGCACTTTGACCGCCACCGCAATGCCCCCGTCCTTGAGCACCGCGCGATGCACCTGAGCGATAGAGGCAGAACCGGCAGCACGTTCGTCGAATTCGGAGAACACCTCGTCAAGCGGCCGTCCCAGCTGCTCTTCCACCGCGCCCTTGACCGTCTCGAAGTCCATGGGCGTGACGTCTGAGCGCAGCTTGGCGAAGGC
>CASDTD010000240.1 GCA_949283445.1 uncultured Coriobacteriia bacterium
TCGTCTTCGAGACGTACAACGAGGAGAACCTGGACGCTTGGTTCGAGACCACCATGGAGTACGGCAAATACTAGGAATCTGTTCGCATTGAGCGAATGTGCATGACGCCGCCTGAAGGCGGCTCACGAAAGGAGAGACAGACAATGGCAATCTACGACGACATCTCTTCGGCGGTCCAGCGCGGCAAGCGCAAGGAAGTCGGCCCGCTGGTGCAGCAGGCACTTGACGAGGGGCATCCGGCTGAGGAGATTCTGAACGAGGCGCTGGTGCCGGCCATGGACGCCGTCGGCGAGAAGTTCTCCGCAGGCGAGGCCTTCGTGCCCGACATGCTCATCGCCGCCCGCGCCATGACGGCCGGCACCGAGGTGCTGAAACCGCACCTGGGCGAGGGCTCCACGAGCGCCAAGGGCCACGCGGTCATCGGCACGGTGCAGGGCGACATGCACGACATCGGCAAGAACCTCGTCAAGATGATGATCGAGTCCAAGGGCATCGAGATCGCCGACCTGGGCGTGGACGCCGCGCCCGAGGCCTTCGTCGAGCACGTCAAGGAGCATCCCGAGACCGACATCGTGTGCCTGTCCTGCCTGCTCACCACCACGATGCCCTCCATGGAGGCCACCATCAAGGCCCTCGAGGAGGCCGGCCTGCGCGACAAGGTGACGGTCATGGTCGGCGGCGCGCCGGTGACGCAGTCCTTCGCCGAGGAGATCGGCGCCGACATCTACACCGACGACGCGGGCGAGGCCGCCAAGAAGGCCCTGGAGGTCGTGAGCAAGTAGCCTTGCGATGCTATTTCGGTCTGGCAGCGGCAGACCGTCGGAGAGGAGGTTTGCCGCTGTCTACCTGCAATAACGCGCTTGTTGTGTGATAGAATGCGCTATGCAATTATGGGATGATAGCGCAAAAGAACCCGAAGATTAGCCCTTCGGGTTCTTTTTTATGCAGATGCGGGGAGGGTGGCCGCAAGCGGTTGAGCCGCACGGGCTGTTCGCCGGCGGGGCAAACCGAAGGAGCGAGGCCTGAAATTCCTCATGATTTCGATGAAGAGAACTCTATACAGCGCTCTTGTTTCCTGTACAATATAGCTTTGCGTGCGGAATAGGCCGCACCATGAAGCATCTGTTGGCCCTCGAGTAAACGTATTCTTTAACGAACTTATTCGCGGGTCCCAAAGAAAGGGGACCTCTTGAGCGATATCAAGAATCCTTCCGTGTTCGACATGTCTGATGTTCCCACCGACGAGGAATTCAATCAGCTGATCGACGGCACCATCAACCCCTTCGAGGAAGGCGACCTGGTTACGGGCACCATCGTCAAGATCGACCATGACGAGGTGCTGCTGGACATCGGGTTCAAGTCCGAAGGCGTCATCCCCGTGCGCGAGCTTTCCATCCGCAAGGACGTCGACCCGTCCGAGGTCGTCACCCTGGGCGATGAGATCGAAGCTCTCGTGCTCCAGAAGGAGGACAAGGATGGTCGCCTGATCCTCTCCAAGAAGCGCGCCGAGTACGAGCGTGCCTGGATCAGCGTTGAAGAGAAGTTCAACAACGGCGAAAACGTCATCGGCGAGGTCATCGAAGTCGTCAAGGGCGGCCTCATCCTCGACATCGGCCTGCGCGGCTTTCTGCCGGCTTCCCTCGTGGACCTGCGCCGCGTGAAGGATCTTTCCACCTATCTGGGCACGGAGCTCGAAGCCCGCGTCATCGAGATGGACCGCAACCGCAACAACGTCGTGCTCTCCCGCCGCGTCGTCCTCGAAGAGGGCCGCAAGGCAGAGCGTGCCGAGGTTCTGTCCAAGCTCGCCAAGGGCATGCGCCTGAAGGGCACCGTCTCCTCCATCGTCGACTTTGGCGCCTTCGTCGACCTCGGCGGCATCGACGGTCTGGTGCACATCTCCGAGCTGTCCTGGAGCCATGTCAACCATCCTTCCGAGGTCGTCAAGGTCGGCCAGGAAGTCGAGGTCGAGGTTCTCGATGTCGATATGAACCGCGAGCGCATCTCCCTGGGTCTCAAGCAGACCACGGAAGACCCGTGGCGCACGCTGGTCAAGAACTACCCGGTCGGTGCTATCATCGAGGGCACGGTCACGAAGCTCGTTCCGTTCGGTGCTTTCGTCGAGCTGGGTGATGGCATCGAGGGCCTGGTTCACATCTCCGAGATGGCCCCGCGCCACGTCGATGTTCCCAGCCAGGTTTGCAACGTGGGCGCCACCGTCCAGGTCAAGGTTATGGACGTCGACCTCGACCGTCGTCGCATCTCCCTGTCCATGAAGGAGGCTGCGGCCACCCTGGGCGTGGAAATCGAGGTTGCCGAACTCGAGAAGCCGGAAGAGGAGAAGGCCGAAGAGGCTGAGGCTCCCGCAGCTGAGGAAGCTACCGAGGAGTAATGAGCCTTGCCATCAGAATCCTCTAAGGTTCTATTGGGCATGACAGGCGGCGTGGATTCGTCCACGTCCGCCTGGATTTTGAAGCGTGACGGCTACCAGGTGGTGGGCGTCACGCTTCTTTTTCACGACTCCGCACGCACGGAGGAGAAAATCGAGCAGGCACGGCGCGTGGCCGAGCAGCTCGACATCGAGCATCACGTCGTGGACGTGCGCGATCGCTTCGCTGCTGAGGTTGTCGCGCCGTTCGTCGAGGCTGCCGCTACGGGGGTTGTGGGCAACCCCTGTTTGCGTTGCAGTGCCAGCTTGAAGCTTCCGTTGCTGTTCGAACAAGCCGACGAGTACGGCTGCGCGCTGGTCGCCACCGGGCATTACGCGAAGGTGACGACAGACGAGTTCGGCGTGGGGCTGCTGGAATATCAGCTGCGTGCGCCGCTCGACCGCTCGAAAGACCAGACCTATCTGCTCTACCGTCTGACGCAAGACCAGCTCGCACGTCTGGTGTTTCCCCTGGCAGACCTGAACAAGCCTGTCGTGCGCAAGATGGCCATGCAGGTGGGCTTGCAGCGTTTGTCGCCGCTTCACGATGGGCAGGGCGAGCCGTGCTTTTTCGACGGCGCGTCTGCGGATGTCTGGCTTGCACGCTGTGGTGATCTGCAAACGGTGCAGGGCGATATCATCGACATCGTCTCGCATGTGCCTGTCGGGCGTCACGAGGGGCTGTATCACCATACGGTGGGCGAGCGGGTAGGGGACAACTACGTCATCGCGAAGGATTTCGAGAATAGCGCCCTGTACGTCGGGCCGCTGAATCTGGCCACGACCGAGCTCGTCGTACTTCAGGACATGTGCTGGACGTCCATAGAGGCGCCTGAGCGCAAGCGTTCGTGCCGCGCGCGGTTGGGGTATGATGCGACGCCGGTGCCTGCGCATATCCTGTGTACTGACGCGGGGGTTGTCGTGACGTTCACGCGGCCTGTGCGCGGCGTGTATCCCGGCCTTCCCGTCGTGCTGTATTCCGATGACCTCGTTTTGGGCGGCGGTACCGTTGCCCGCTGACAGTTCCGCGCCGGACGTGCGTCCCATGTCGGCGGCTGGCCGTGCCGCAGCGCTGCGTGCGCGCAAGCGACGTGAGCGTGCGGCTCGTGCGAACGTCTCCGCAGATTTTCGTGCCGAAAACGAAGACGACGATGGATACGACCCATATTCCGATTACATGGACCAGCTTTCCCGTAGCTCCTACGAGGAACCTGAAGAAGACCCCTGGAGATAGACGCGATGTACACGGTAATGGTCACGGGAGGCTTGGGTTCGGGCAAGTCGACGCTCGTCGATTTCCTGTGCGAGCATGGCGCGGTCTCGATTGACCTAGACGAGATAAACCGCACGCTGCTTTCGAGCAACGAGGATTACGTGGGCGAGCTCGTCGAGCGCTTCGGCGAGGGCATCCTGGACGAGGAAGGCGCGGTCATCACTGCCGAACTGGCAAAGCGCGCGTTTGCCGACGAGGCGTCCGAGCGGGCGTTGAACGCCATCGCGTTTCCCTACATCACCGAACTC
Source organism: uncultured Coriobacteriia bacterium (assembly GCA_949283445.1). The sequence goes on from CASDTD010000240.1 coordinate 3,947, forward strand.
GCCAACGAGTACATCCTCGACGTGCACTGCACACCGCGTTCGGACGCGAAGGTGCTGGTGGTCGAAGTACCGCTGCTGACGGAGGTGCCTGAATTCGCCCGCTTGGCCGACGAGGTCATCGCCGTCAATGTTCCCAGCGAACTGCGCCTGCAGCGCGCGATTGCACGGGGCATGGACGCTGCCGACGCGCTCGCGCGCCTGGCCGTCCAGGCAACAGATGCGCAACGCAGCGCCATCGCCGACACGCTGTGCGACAATGACGGCACGCGAGAGGAGCTTGCGGCATGGGCCGACGCGTGGTGGGAGCAGACCATGGCCAAGCTCGACGCTTCGAAAGCATGAGGAGGCAGGTATGGACAGCGCGCAAAGCGCCCTGATCGGCGGGCATCGGGAGGCGGGCAACGCCTTTCGGGTGGTCGCTCCCTATGAAATGTCGGGCGACCAGCCGCAGGCTGTCTCCAAACTTGCGGCCGGCGTGAAGGAGGGCATGCGTTACCAGACGTTGCTGGGCGTGACCGGCTCGGGCAAGACCTTCACGATGGCCAAGGTCATCGAGGCTGTGCAGATGCCCACGCTCGTGCTGGCGCCCAACAAGACGCTGGCCGCGCAGCTGTGCAACGAGCTCAAGGAGTTCTTTCCCGACAACGCGGTCAACTACTTCGTCTCCTACTACGATTACTATCAGCCCGAGGCCTACGTCCCCCAGACGGACACCTACATCGAGAAGGACTCATCCATCAATGAGGAAGTCGAGAAGATGCGCCATGCCGCGACGTCGGCGCTGCTCACCCGCAAAGACGTCATCATCGTCGCGTCCGTGAGCTGCATCTACGGCATCGGCTCGCCGGACAACTACGCCGAGATGGCGGTTTTCCTGGACCGCGACGTGCCGCTCGACCGCGACGACTTCATTTATAAGCTCATCGACATGCAGTATGACCGCAACGACTACGAGCTCGTGCGCGGGTCGTTTCGGGTGCGCGGCGACGTCGTCGACGTGTTCCCGCCGTACATGGACGATATCCTGCGCGTGGAGTTCTTCGGCGACGAGGTCGATTCGATCACGCAGGTCGACCATTTGACGGGCGAGGAAGTGATGTCGTATCAGTCGACGCCCATCTGGCCCGCCTCCCATTACGTGACGAGCCGTCCCAGCGTGGAAAAAGCGCTCGTCTCGATTTCCGAGGAGCTGCGCGGCAGGCTTTCCGAGCTCAAGGAAGACGGCAAGCTGCTCGAGGCCCAGCGTCTGGAGCAGCGCACGACCTATGACCTCGAGATGCTCGAGACCATGGGCTTTTGCACGGGCATCGAGAACTACTCGCGCCACCTGGACGGCCGCGAAGCGGGCGAGCCTCCCTACACGCTGCTCGACTACTTCGGCGGTCAGGGCTTTCTCACCATCATCGACGAAAGCCATGTGACGGTGCCGCAGGTGCGCGGCATGCACGAGGGCGACCGTTCGCGCAAGGTGACACTTGTGGAGCATGGCTTCCGCCTGCCTTCCGCGCTCGACAACCGTCCGTTGCGCTTCGACGAGTTCGAGGAGCGCGTGCCGCAGTTCATCTACGTGTCCGCCACGCCGGGCGATTACGAGGAGCGGGTGAGCGAGCAGGTGGTCGAGCAGATCATCCGCCCCACTGGCCTGCTTGACCCGGAAATCGACGTGCGGCCCACCAAGGGCCAGATCGACGATATCCTGGACGAGGTCAAGTCGTCTGCTGCCAATGACGAGCGCGTGCTCGTGACCACGCTCACCAAGAAGATGGCCGAGGAGCTGACCGACTACCTGCTCGACCAAGGCGTGAAAGCGCGCTACCTGCACAGCGACATCGGCACGGTCGAGCGCGTGGAAATCTTGCGCGATTTGCGCCTGGGGGCATTCGACGTGCTCGTGGGCATCAACCTGCTGCGCGAGGGGCTCGACTTGCCGGAGGTGGGTCTGGTCGCCATCCTCGACGCCGACAAGGAGGGCTTCCTGCGCAACCAGAGAAGCCTCATCCAGACCATCGGGCGCGCGGCGCGCAACGTGGCTGGCCGCGTCATCATGTATGCCGACACCATCACCGACTCTATGCGCTTCGCGCTGGACGAGACGGCGCGCCGCCGCCGTATTCAGATGGCATATAACGAGGAACATGGCATCGAGCCCAAGACCATCAAGAAGGCCATCTCGTCGATTATGGACGAGCTGGCGCAGGGCAAGAGCGCGGCCGAGGTCTCGACGTCCGAAGCGCTGGCCGACGAGGTTGCCCAGCTCGGCAAAGACGAGGTCCTGCGCATGATCCACTCGCTGGAAGAGCAGATGGCCGAAGCATCCGAATCCCTCGACTTCGAGGCGGCGGCCCGCCTGCGCGACCAGGCGGTGTCGCTGCGCGCGAAAGTCGAGAGCACCGACGAGGAAGACGCGCTCAAGCGCCTGAAGGCCACGGCGCGCAAGGGCAGCACCTACGGCACGCGCAAGAACATGGGCAAGCGCAAGCGGTAGGGGGCGGGGCGACATTGCATATCCCGCGTGTTGCTCAATAGCGCACGGTTTCCGTGTAGCTTGTGCTGTGCTTCTTTCCGCATGCTTTGCAGTGCACGTTTTCGTAATGGTCGAGCACCTTTTGCGTGTAGCTTGTGCTGTGGCGCTGGCCGCAGACCGGACAGAGCGTCCATGCTGTCACGGTCTGGCCGTCGACGACCTTCGTGCTTTTCACGGCTGCTTTGTGCGTGACAGTTTTGTAGACGGCAACACGCTTGAATGCCGTGTGGTGAATGGTTTTCGTGCGCTGCGTCTGCGTGCTGTGACCCGAGGCGCTCGACGACGGCAGGCTGCCAGATTGACGGTGCGCGCTTTCGCCGCTGTCTTTCGACCCGCCGCGTGCTGCGGAAGAAGCGTCGTTCGCGTCTTCCGTGCTCTTTTCGGCATCTGATGGTGTCGTGGTGCTGCCGGCGCTAGGTGCGGCAGCGGGATTCTCAGATTCTTTTGATGTGTTGCCGCTCGGGTAGAGCAGGATGCCGGTTTGCGGCGTTTCGTCTGCGGCAGCGGGCACATCACGCGCGTGCGCGGCGGGCGATGCTGTTTCTGTGGGGCCGTGGGGCTGTGCGGCAGAAACAGCCCAGGCCAAGCTCGCCAAACCTCCCAAGAAGATGCAGACCGACACCGCCAACAAGGCGACGTCGTTACGTATGGATGCTGTCCGTCTGTTCCTCCTCGAGCTGTTTTTGGCCAAGCATGCTCCTAACCGCTCGTGACGTGCAGGAAAATGATGAGGATGATGAGCGCGATGAAGGCGGCGATGACGAAACGCACGCACCAGACGGCGACGTTTTCCTTGGCCATCTTCCGTCGCAGCTCGGCCTCCGTGAGCTCGGGGTGCGTGAGATGCAAGAACTCCGCATAGGTGATGTCGTCGGGGAGGATGACCTCGCCATTCTCGTCGCGGGGCAGTTCCTTGAGGTCGAACTCGCGCACCTTCTCGATGATTTCCTTGTCTTTGCTCTTCTTGCCGAACACGTCGAAAACTCCTTTTGCAGCGGCGGCTACCGTGGGATGAGTGTAGCGCAGCCCCACGCGCGGGGAAGCGAGAATCTCGCGCGTTACAAAAGGAAATCGGAATGCGGTAGATACAGGGTTTCCGCGTGCATCGGTTCATGGCCTGGCGCAGCAGGATGTCCAGGCGTCTCTTGACTGGCCTGCCGTTTCGCTGGTGCCTGCGGATTTTGGCAGTATTTGAGGAAAGCGCGTCGATGCGGCTGGGTTATGCTACCGTATATCTGATGGTCTTATGCACGTCTGGAGGATTCATGACCCGCTTTAAACGTCTGCTCGTCACCATCTGCGCAGGTGCGCTGCTCGCCTGCGGCGCTATGGGGTTGTTCGGTTGTGGTGGCCAGGCCGCCGCGACTTGGGCTCATGGGCAAATCGAAGAAGACGACGTGACGACGACCATAGAGAACATGCGCACGATGTACGGGCTTTCCGACGACAGCTCGTGGGCGTCGTTCGTGAAGGCGCGCAGCTACGATGCAGACGCTTCATCGAAAGAAGGCGACGGCACGGTTGCCGAGCTGCGCGAATACATCATCAACCAGATGATCCGCCAGGATGTCATCGAACACGAGATTGAGACGCAGAACATCCAGGTGACCGACGAAGAGCTGAACGCCTATGTCGACCAGCAACGTCAGGCTATCGAAAGCCAGTACATGCCCGGCGTGTTCGAGAGCTATCTGGAACAGCAGGGGTATGCGAGCATCGACGAGTTCAAGGAACAGGCGAAGCAGACGCTGGCCGAGCAGAAGCTGCAGGAGCAGGCCACGGGTTCGACCGACGATACGGATGCGTGGAACGAGTACGTCGACGGGTTGGTCGAGGCAGCACAAGTGCAGATAAAGGACATGCCTTCGGGGCTTTCGTATGACGTCGACCTGTCTGCTGTTGACACGACAGATAGCGGTTCGGCTGCGGACTCGGGCTCTGGCTCGGGCGCGTGACATTCAGGCAAGCAGGGTTTGGCGTTCGGCACATAATCGGCATTGGGAGCAAAAGGGGAGATCTGCTATGTACACGAAGAAAACCGTCAAGGACATCGACGTCGCCCATAAGCGCGTGCTTTTGCGCGTCGATTTCAACTGCCCGCTTTACAACGGCATCGTCATGGATGACACGCGCATCCGCGAGGCGCTGCCCACCATCCAGTACCTCATCGACCACGACGCTCGCGTCATCATCGCGGCGCATCTGGGGCGTCCGAGCGGGCACGGACAGTTCGAGAGCGAGTTTTCCATGATGCCCGTTGCCATGCGTCTCATCCAGCTGCTGGGCAAGCCCGTCAACGTTATCGGCGGCAGCGAAGTTGCGGGCGAAGACGCGCTGTCCGCTTCGCTCGCGCTGAAAGACGGGCAGGTCATGATGCTGGAGAACCTGCGTTTTGACGACGGCGAAAAGTCGTGCGACCTGCGCTTCGTGCACAAGCTCGCCTCGCTGTGCGACGTCTACGTTAACGACGCGTTCGGCGCGGCGCACCGTGCACATGCCTCTATCAGCGGCGTGCCCGAATTCGTGCCGGCGGTCGGCGGGCTGCTGCTCGCAAAAGAGGTGAACACCCAACAGGGCATGCTCGAAAACCCCGAGCGTCCGTTCGTGGCGATTCTGGGCGGCTCGAAGGTGTCCGACAAGCTCGGCATCATCGAGAACCTGCTTTCCGTGGCCGACACCGTCATCATCGGCGGCGCGATGTGCTTTACCTTCCTGAAGGCTCAGGGGCTTTCCGTGGGCACTTCCAAGATGGAGGAAAGCATGGTCGACGAGGCGGCAAAGATCATGGCCGCTGCCGAGGAAAAGGGTGTCAAGCTGCTCATCCCCGTCGACGTCGTCTGCGCGGACATGTTCGCCGAAGGCGCCAACACCAAGACGGTGGACATCGATGCGATTCCCGACGATATGATGGGTCTCGATATTGGCCCCAAGACCTGCGAGCTGTACCGCGAAGAGATCCTGGGCGCCAAGACCGTGTTCTGGAACGGCCCCATGGGCGTGTTCGAGTTCCCGTCGTTCGAGATGGGCACGCGCAGCGTGGCCGAGGCGGTTGCGGAATCTTCCGCGCAGAGCATCATCGGCGGTGGCGATTCGGTTGCCGCTATCAGGAAGTTCGACCTCGTCGACCATGTGTCGTTCATCTCGACGGGCGGAGGCGCGTCCATGCGCTTGTTGGAGGGCAAGCCGCTGCCGGGCGTCGAGGCGCTTATGGACGCAGATGCGTAAGGTGTGACGAATGTTGACGCGGCAGGCGCCGTGGGCGTCTGCCACTTGCACGAATCGAGGAGCAAGCGTGTTTGGAAAGAAAACGAATGCGAAGACGTCTTCTGCGGCGGGCAAGCGTGCCCGCAAGCCGATGATGGCAGGCAACTGGAAGATGAACAAGACGACGGTGCAGGCCGTGACGTTGGCGCAGAACATCTCGTATGAATCTGACAAGATTTGGGATGTCGTCGACGTCGTGCTGTGCCCGCCGTTCACCGACCTGAAGAGCGTGGGCAACGTCATCGTGTTCGACAACGCGCCGCTTGCCCTGGGAGCCCAAGACGTGTTCTGGGAAGAAGAGGGTGCCTACACGGGTGCCATTTCCCCGGTTATGCTCAAAGAGCTTTCCTGCGAATACTGCATCGTCGGGCATTCCGAACGTCGTGCGTATTTCCACGAGACGGATGCAGACGTCAACCGCAAGGTCGCAGCGTTGCTCGAGCACGGCATCAACCCCATCGTATGCTGCGGGGAAAGCCTCGAGTGCCGTGACGCGGGCGAGACGTTGGAGTTCGTCGCCAAGCAGGTCATGCGCGCGTTCGACGGCGTGCCTGCAGAGGGCATTGCCACGTCGGTCATCGCCTACGAGCCCATCTGGGCCATCGGCACGGGCCGTGCTGCCACGCCAGAGCAGGCGCAGGAGGTCTGCGCGTTTCTGCGCCGGGTCGTTGCCGACATGGCAGGCGAGCAGGTGGCGCAGCAGGTGCGCATTCTCTACGGCGGTTCGATGAAGCCGGCCAACGCCGAGCTGTTCTTGCCGTGCCCTGACATCGACGGCGGGCTTATCGGCGGTGCGGCGCTCGACGCGAAAAGCTTTGCCGAGCTGGTGGAGATGACGCTGAAGCTCAAGCGCTAGACAACGCGGCTGTCCCGAGCCACCTGGTGCGAGGCAGCTCTTTTTCGTGCTACCGCCTTCGCGAGTCGGTAGCTGCAGGAGACGTACCTACGAAGGGTGGTTTTGCATGAAACCCGTTTTGCTGGTGATTATGGACGGTTTCGGCATGGCCGAGGCAGGGCCAGGCAATGCGATTTCGCTTGCGAACAAGCCGTATTTCGACGAGCTGTGGGCCACGCGCCCGCATACGACGCTTGGGGCATCGGGGCGTGATGTCGGTCTTCCCGACGGGCAGATGGGCAATTCCGAAGTCGGGCATCTGAACATGGGCGCGGGGCGTGTCGTGCATCAGGAACTCACGCGCATCAACGACGCGTGCGCCGACGGCTCCATCGAGCGCAACGACGTGCTGGCCGACGCCTTCGACAAGGCCATTTCGGCGGGGCGCCCCATCCACTTGATGGGTCTTCTTTCCGATGGCGGCGTGCACAGCAACATCGAGCACCTCGAGGCGCTTATCGAGATGGCCGTCAAACGCGGCAGCCGTGATGTTCGCGTGCACGCGTTTTTGGACGGTCGCGACGTCGACCCGGAAAGCGGCGCGGGCTTTGTGCAGCGTATCGTCGACTTCGCCGACCACATTTTCAACGAGTACGAGGGCGCGCAGGTGGAAATCGCCACGATTTCCGGGCGCTACTACGCCATGGACCGCGACAGGCGCTGGGAACGCGTGCAGCAGGCGTGGAACGCGATCGCCGTCGGCGCCGGCAAGGGCTTCGACCGCTGGCGTCCCGTGGATGCGGTCAGGGCGTCCTACAAGATTGGCAAGACCGACGAGTTCGTCATCCCGACAGTGCTGGACCACCGTGGCGTGAACGACGGTGACACGATGGTGTTTTTCAACTTCCGCCCCGACCGCGCGCGCGAGCTGACGCGCGCGTTCGTCGACAAGGATTTCGACGGCTTTAACCGCCCCCATGTGGCAGATGTCAACTTCGTGTGCCTGACGGAATACGACCCGACTATCGACGCGCCGGTCGCATTCCCCAAGACGTTTCCGGAAAACACCTTGGCAGACGTTTTGGCGGCAAATGGCCTTACGCAGTTTCACACGGCGGAAACGGAGAAGTACGCGCATGTGACCTTCTTCTTCAACGGCGGTGTGGAGCAGCCGAAGGAAGGGGAGACGCGCAAGCTTATCGCGAGCCCCAAGGTGGCGACGTACGATTTGCAGCCCGAGATGTCCGAGCCGCAGGTGACCGAGGCGCTTGAGGCTGCTATCGACGCCGACGCTGCCGACGTCTACATCGTCAACTACGCGAACTGCGACATGGTGGGTCATACTGGTGTCATCGAAGCGGCCAGACAGGCGGTCGAGGCCGTTGACCACGGGCTTTCGCATGCCGTCGAGGCCATCTTGCGCAAGGGAGGCGCTGCGCTGGTCACGGCCGATCACGGCAACGCCGACAAAATGCTGGCCGACGACGGGGAAAGCCCGTTCACCGCGCACACGACGGCGCGTGTGCCGCTCATCTTGGTCTGCGGCGATGCGTCGCTTGCGTTGGAGGACACGGGTACGGCGCGCTTAGCCGATGTTGCGCCGACCATCGTCGATTTGCTGGGGTTGAAAAAACCTGGGGAATGGACGGGAAATTCTCTGTTGACTTGCAAGTAGTTATTGGTAGAATACTGAACTCGCGATGTGAAGCATGCATCGCACAGGTAAGAGCGAAGGACAGGTGAGAGCGATTCTCGATTTCATGCATTCGATGCCCTTCTTGGTTGTCGTGCTGGTTATTTGGGCGTTGTCGGCCATTGGCCTGATTGTCTTCGTCCTCATGCATTCCGGCAAGGGCACGGGCATTTCGGAAGCTATCGCTGGCAGCATTTACGGCAGCGATACCGGGTCGAGCATCGTGGAGCGCAACCTTGACCGAATTACGGTGGTTTGTGCGGTCATTTTCATGGTATCCTTGCTCCTGCTGATGATTGCCTATCCCACCGGATCGGTTACCGGATAAGCAAACATATAGTTGTCGGAGTGGCGGAATGGCAGACGCGCTAGCTTGAGGTGCTAGTGCCCACATCTCGGGCGTGGGGGTTCGACTCCCCCCTCCGACACCAGCTCAAACCAGCGAGGCCCCTGCGAAGGGGTCTTTTCATTTTCCGGGCGCCCCGAGAGGGGAGTCGAACCCGGGAGATTGCGAGACCGGCGCAACGCGCCAGTGGCGCGTTGTGCGCAATATGGCAGAGCGGGCAGTCGAAATAACCGCCATATCGATATATTTATGCTTGATATGGCAGTTTGTGGACGATGTGGCAAATTGTTCGTGCCATAACGTGCACAAACAGCCATGGTGGATGGCGTGCTGCACATATTTTCAAAAAAGTTAGCAAAATTATCTCTAGACTAACTTTCTTGTTCGTTCTATCATGTCCCGCAATGCGCAGGGCGCGAAGCGCATTCCAAATAATGCCCAACCGGTTCTTGGGCGCAGCGCAAACAGACCCGAGTAGTTCGAGTCCGCTTGTGCGGTGCGAAAGGATTGGTTGCATATGGATACGTCTATCAGCGTTCGGTCGTATGGCCGCAACGAGAACGTCCGCAGGGTGATGTGGATTGTCCTCTTCCTCAATCTCGTCGTCGCGTTGGCGAAGATCATCACCGGTCATATCTTCAATGCCGCGTCAGTCCAGGCTGACGGCATTCACTCCATTTTCGATGCGGCTAGCAACGTCGTCGGCTTGCTCGGGCTGTTCGTGGCGGCACGTCCGGCGGACGCCTCGCATCCGTATGGGCATGGCAAGTACGAGGCGTTCGCGTCTACGTTCATCGGTGTGCTGCTGCTCGTTGCCGCGTTCGAGGTGGGCTTTTCCGCTGTCAACTCGCTGTTGAGCGGCGAACACGGCGTTCAGACTTCGGCGGTATCGTTTGTCGTCATGGTCGTCACGATTGTCGTGAACATCGGCGTGACCACCTACGAGCGCAAGATGGGCAAGAAGTACAACAGTGCGCTGCTAGGTGCCGACGCCAAGCACACCTTGTCTGACGTGCTCGTCTCTGCAAGCGTCATCGTCGGCCTCGCCTTCGTGGCGGTGGGCTTTCCTGTGGCAGACGCCATTGCGGCGCTTGTCGTGTGCGTGGCCATTCTGGCGGCTGCCATCTCCGTGTTCAAAGAAGTGCACGACACGTTTTCCGACGAGGCGCGCATCGACGCGTCTGCCATTGCCGAGGCGGTCAACGTCTTGTCCGACGTGCGCTCGTGCCATCACATCCGCACGCGCGGTATGGAAGGCGAGGTCTATGCCGATCTGCATGTGCTTGTGGACCCGCAGATGTCGATTTTGAAAGCGCACGAAGTGGCCGATGAGGTGGAGCAGCGCATCCAGCAGGCGTTTCCGCAGGTGCAGGAGGTGCTCGTGCATCTGGAGCCGGACACGCCCGAAGAGCGTTGTGAAGCGCAGGAATAACAGCACCTGCAGTTTTTGTCGAAACATGACGAAGGTGCGAGGCGAGCCGTTCGCATCTGCGCAAAATCTGCGCGCGTGCCAAGGACGGCACGCCCTGCAGCTCGCATCCGCGCGAATCTTTGACAACCGAAGGCGGTCGTGTACGCACATGCGGTATATTTTCTACATACCTGCAGGTGGCACCCTGCAAGTTCTGTTGCCGTGCGCGAATCGAAAGGGCTCGCATGTTTCTCGGTCTGGTTCCCTATGAACAGCTGGTATACGAGCTGACGGTTAGCTATAGCGCAAACTTGACGTATATCTATCTGCTCACGCTTCTCGTGGATATACGCTTCAAGCGGGTGTTCTGGACAAGCGAGCTTCTGGTGAACGTGGTGCTGTTGCCGTTTCGCATCATCATGCCCGATGCGCTGCGCGTTGTCATCATGCTTACGGTCTTCGTGTTCATACCCGTGATGACAGCGCGGGGAAACCTGCTGTACCGTCTGGGGATGTCGATTGCGATACTTCTCATCTCGGTTGTTGGCGAGCTCGCGATGTCGTATGTGTTCATGGCGCTCACCGGTCAGTTTTACGCTCAGCCTGCCGTTTCCGAGCATCTGCCAGCGGCGTTTCTCGGCATGCTCGCGATGGTGAGTGTCGGTATTGCTTTGACCTTGGCCTTGCGTGCGGCACTGCGCAGGCTTGGGATGGCACGGGGGGGCGCGTGTCTCGGCGCGCTCGCTCCTTCCGATGCTCACGGCTTTGCTGCAGCCGCTGCTTTTCCTCATCGCCGCAGGTGCGATGCTATTGCCGCTGTCGCAGAAGGGCGCGGTGATGCCGATTGCCATATGCATTGTCGGCGCACTTGAGATTGCCTCTGTCGTGCTTCTGTATATCTCATCGGAAGAATATGCCGCCAAGCGTGCTGCCGACCTGCGTGCAGAGGTGCTGGAGCAGGGCATGCAAGTGCAGCTTGGGAAATATGCCACCGTAGCCGAGTCGATTGAACACATTGCCCGACTGCGCCATGACCTGCGCAATCAGGTGCGGGTTGCGCAGATTCTCCTTGGGCAGGGCGAGACGGCGCGGGCACACGGCATCGTCTGCGACATGATTGAGGTGACGGGAAATGCGGCCGGGAAAACGCCCTGAGCCTTTGCATTGCAGATGTTTCGGGGAGGCCGTGCTTTGCCAGGGCACGCGTTTACGGAAGAAATCTTGCCTTTAGGGGAAACTGAACGCGTGGATGTGCGGTAAGTCGTATACATATATTCTGCACCGCACGCTACAGCGGAAACTTCATAGGTGAAATTCGGTCTGGGGGGGGGTCTATGCTTCAACTGCTCATTATCGAAGACGACAAGGATGCTGCTGCGTTTATCGCGGACATGGTCGAAAAGCATCCCCAGGCCAGCGGGTTTTCCGTGCGGATTGCCGAGCCTTCATCGTTGGAGAGTTGCCTTGCGAAAGGTGCCATGCCGGATATCGCGATTGTCGATATCGAGTTAGGGCAGGGACGGCAAAACGGCATCGAGCTCGTGCGCCGTCTCTTTCCGCAAACAAGCGGCACGCAGGTCATCTATGCCACGGGTTATATCGAATATTGCACGGCCGTGTACCAGACCGAGCATGTGTCGTTTCTGGTCAAGCCACTCAAGCAAGACGAGTTCGATTTCGCGCTGAGCAAGGCGCTGCAAAACCTCGAGAAGGCCAAGCGCGAAGTGCTGCCCGTGCAAGCGGATGGCGTCGTGAAGATGGTGCCCACTACAGGCATCGAGTACATCGAGAGCAAGCTGCGCAAAGTCCATATTCACGCCGAAGGGTGCGTTATGCAGATGTACGCGACGCTTTCGGATATCGAAGCGCAGCTGCCGTCGTATTTCGCGCGCTGCCACAAGAGCTTTTTGGTGAACATGAACCATATCGCCGAAATGAAAGCGGGCAGCCTGACGATGCGTTCGGGCGAAGTCGTGCCGGTGAGCCAGGGCAGGCGCAAAGAAGTCAAAGAGCGCTTCGCGAAGTTCCTGGCGTCTTCCGTGATCTGAAGGCGCGAAGGGCGCGGCATGCTGTTCGGTCTCATCTCGTGGGAGCATCTTATCTGGACGTTGGTCATCTCGGTGCCGTCTCAACTCATCACGCTCTATCTGGAGATGCGTATTCTGGACATCCGCCATGCGCGGGTGTTCTGGAGTATCGAATTGGCGCTTTTGCTGCTCTTCCCGTTTCGCATGCTGATTCCCCCTGCTTTTCGCATACTTATCGCCATCGTCACTGTTATCGTCTTGCCGGTTCTCTTCTCGCGCGGCGGGTTATTGCTGAGAGTTTTGATCACGTTTCTGACGTTGTTGCTGCAGACGATGTCGGAACTGCCCACAGGGGCACTTTGGACTGCGCTGACGGGCGTTGCCTACACCAACGAAGAGCTGTACCGGAACTTGCCGCTTGCTCTTGCCCTTGGCCCGCTGATGGTTGCGTTCCTTATCGTCTTTCTCTTGCTGTTGCGCTGGTTCGTGAACAAGTTTCTACATGCAGACATGGGCACGTCGCCCCTCGTTCTTCCTGTGGCGCTTGTTGCCGTGCAGCCTGTTGCGTTCTATGTCGCCATCGCCTCGATAGGACGCTGCGGAGAAATCGAAGCGGGGTTCTTTCCGATGATGATCGGTACGGTACTCGTGTCTGCGCTGCAAGTTGTGGCCATTTCGGTGTTTTATATCTCGGCCGACCAATATGCCGCCAAATGCGCTGACGATGCGCGTTCACGCGTGCTGGCGCAATCTGTCGAACTGCAGCTGGGCGCCTACGCTCATGTTGTCGGGTGTGTTGAGAACATCGCGCGCGTGCGCCATGACCTGCGCAACCAGGCGCAGGCGGCGCTTCTGGCGGCGGAAGCCGGCGAACGTGGACGGGCGCGTGCGCAGGTTGCCGAGATGCTCGAGGTGGCGCGGGGAACCGATATGCCCTACGTGTGCGTAGGCAAGGATGAGGGGTAACGATGAGGATAGCCATTGCAGCGGTGATCATGGCGGTCATGCTGGTGACGGCAGCCGTGTTCATGTTCCGCATGCGCCATACGACGAAGATGCGCAAGGCGGCGTTTCTGCTCTACCTGGTCGGGCAGATACTTGCCGCGCTGTACCTGTTCTACCTGGTTATCTTCTACAATTTGAGCGCCGTGCTCTTCGGGTTGTGCGTGGGCATGGGACTTTTGTGCGTACCCGTTGACTTCGCGTTGTACTACGTGCTGACGGTTGCCGAAAAGCAGCGCGAGGCCAAGGAACGCGTGCGCTTGTTGGAAGAGCAGCAGAAGGCGCTGGAAGAGCAGCAAAAGCGCCTCGACGTCGAGGCCGCCAAGGCGAGCAAGGTGCAGGCTGAGGTCGTGGCGGAACTCGAGAGCATCTTGGCCGACCTCGACGCGCGCGATGACGCGAGCGCCGACCTCGACTTCGGGAGGATGCTCTCGATCATGGACTCCACGGGCCGGCGCGCGTGCCGGCACCACGTGGTGGGCGCCCTGCTCGCATCCAAACAAGAAGAAGCGGAGAAAGCGGGCGTGGAAGTCGACTTCGACCTCGACGTTGCTGACGATCTGCCGTTTTCGGACACGGAGCTGTGCGCGGTGTTCTCGAATCTGTTCGACAACGCCGCCAACGCGTGCACGCAGGTGCCCGAAGGAGAGAGGCGCTTCATCGAGATGAAGGCGTACTCGCGCGACGCGTTTTTCATCGTCGACGTGGTTAACAGTTGCTCCAAGGCGCAGATGAAACGCGAACGTCGCCGCGACGCCTTGTTCTCGGAACACGGCTGGGGTCTTTCCATCATCCAGGCGGTTGCCGAGCGTCATGGCGGCATGCTCGAAACCGAGCAGCGAGGAAGCCGCTTTCACACGACGGTTGCCATGAGTCTTGCGGCGCAGGGGTCGGCGAAGGGCTGAGAGCCCCACCGCATGCGGCGTATTTCTGCATCGCTTGCGCATGTGCGTTTGCGAATCGGGCGACGGCGGTCTGTGAATTTGGTGGCAGCGCTGCCCAAAACCGGATGTGTGAGTAACGAAAAGGGAGGGCCGCATGTGCGACCCTCCCTTGCGGTGCGCCTTTTGTCAGCGTCTCATCATTCGTAGTAGAAGATGTCGTTGAACAGGCTCGTCATCTCGTAGTCATCGACTTCCCAACCGGTACCGTCGTTGGTGACGTAAACTTCGACTTCCTTGGTAGTCGGGGTGGAAGAATCCATGGCGTCTTTCATGACCTTGCCGACTGCCTTGTACGCATCATCCATGCTCGTGATGTTGCTGTAGTCTAGGTCGTAGATGCCGTCGTACATGGCGTCCATGAGGGTGTTGAACTTGTTGCTTGTGACCTCGTAGGTGACGATGGCGTTGGCGTCGGTCACCTGAATTCCCGTCTGCGTGTAGCTTGCGGAATCGAACATCCAAGTCGCGATGTCCTCGCCAGACAGACCGAGGTCGTCGAGCGTGACGCCGCTGGTTTCCAGGCCGCTCTCGAGTTCTTCGACCATGGCGGCGCGGTCTTCTTCGCTGGGCGTGACGATGGCGGCCATGGCGTCATCGGCTGCGGCCTGCGCGCCACCCGTCATGTTGCCGAGCAGCGAGCAGCCCACTGCGAACGTGGCGATGTAGAGAACGAGGAACAGGATGGACAGCACCATGCCGATGAAGCCCCTGAACAAGCCGGCCTTGGCCTTGCCGTTTGCCGCGTCTACCTTCAGCACCTTGTTGCCCTGGGTGATGCCCAGAATGCCCAAGATGATGCCGATGATGCCGCCGGACAGCACGATGGACAGAATGCCCAGCACGAGCGGCGCGGTGCCGCTGGGCTTTTCTCCCGTGGGGGCCGCCTGCGAGGCGTCGGTGAAGACGGGCTGCGGGATGGGCGCTCCAACCGGTTGCGCGCCGGGTGCGGGGGGCTGCTCCGGCGAGACGGGCTGGCCGACGGGCTCGGGCGTGACGTTGACGGGCGTTGCGCTTGCATCAGGTGCGGGTGCGCCGTCGGTAGGGAGCGTGTGCACTTCCGGTTCCGGCGTGGTGCCGGGGGCCGTGCCCTCGGGGGGCTTGGGGGTCTGCTCTGTCATGGCGTTCTCCTCTCGTTCCTTCAACGATGCTTCAAGTATACCCGTTATTGTTTGACAGGTAGGTCAAACAGTCATGATAATCGGGCGTTTTAACATCCCTGTCACCGTTGCGGACGCGGCGGCTTTTGCAGAGGCGTTTTCACTGGGAATGGCGCTATAATCGTATGGTTTGTGTACCACGAGTTTCCCGTATTCGAGAAAGGCCTTTCGCTTTGTCCGAACGTCCGTATTTTCCCAAGCGCGCCATCGTCACCGCCGGCATGCCCTACGGCAACAAAGGGCTGCACTTTGGTCACGTGGCTGGCGTGTTCGTCCCGGCAGATATCTACGCGCGTTTCCTGCGTGACCGCATTGGCCGCGACAATGTCCTGTTCGTGAGCGGTACCGACTGCTACGGCTCGCCCATCAACGAGGGCTACCGCAAGCTCGTCGAGGCTGGCGAGTTCGACGGCACGATTGCCGATTACGTGCAGCGCAATCATGACCACCAGAAAGCGACGCTGGACGCGTACGGCATCAGCCTCGACATCTTCGAGGGCTCTGCGCTCGGGCTGTCGGGCGAAGTGCACGCGAAGGTCACCGACGCGTTCATCCGCCGGCTTTATGAGAACGGGTGGCTGGAGAAGCGCTCCACGCCGCAGTTCTACGACGCGAAGGCGCAGACCTTCCTGAACGGGCGCCAGGTGCTGGGGCATTGCCCCGTTCAGGGCTGCAAGTCGGAAAAGGCCTATGCCGATGAATGCGACCTCGGGCACCAGTTCATGCCCGAAGACCTCATCGGCCCCAAATCAACCCTCACCGGCGAGGTGCCCGAGCTGCGCCCCGTCACCAACTGGTATTTCAAGCTGCCGCAGCTACGCGAGCTCATTGCCGAACATGTCGACAACATCGCCGGGCTTGACACCACGCGCGACGTCACGGTCAACACGGTGCGCGAGTTTCTGGTGCCGCCGGTTATCTACGTCAAGCAGGAATTCGAAGACGTGTACCGTTCGGTGGCCAAAAAGCTGCCCGAGCACACGTACATCCCCGTCGAGAAGGGCAAAGCGTCGTTCACGCTGGAGTTCTCCTCCATCGAGCAACGCGACGAGGCCAAGCAGATTCTCTCGCAGGCGGGCATCGCGAAGTTCCGCACCGGCAAGGCGCTGGTGCCGTTTCGCATCACAGGCAACATCGACTGGGGCGTTGCTGCCCCGCAGCTGGAAGACGAAGACCCGCTTACCGTGTGGTGCTGGCCCGAGTCGTTGTGGGCGCCCATCTCGTTTTCGACGGCGGCGCTCGTCAAGCGCGGGCACGATGCATCCGAATGGAAGGACTGGTGGTGCGCGGACGACGCCCGCGTCTACCAGTTCATCGGCCAGGACAACATCTACTTCTACGGCGTGGCGCAACCCGCGTTGTGGGCGGCTACGCAGGGAGCCAGTCCCGCGCCCGAGGGCACGGGAAAGGACCTGCGCCAGACCACGCTCGTTCCCAATTACCACATCCTGTTCATGGGCAAGAAGGCCTCGTCGTCGGGTGCGGTCAAGCCGCCGCTGGCCGACGAGCTGCTGGACCACTACACCGTCGAGCAGCTGCGCGCGCATTGGGCGGCGCTGGGCTTGGGCCTCAAGCCGGCGAGCTTCAACCCGAAGCCCTTCGACCCGAAGGCTTCCGAAAAGGCGCCCGACCCGGCGCTCAAGGAAGGCGCGCTGCTCACGAACATCTTCAACCGCATCGCCCGTTCCTGCTTCTACACGGCGCAGAAGTGGTGCGAGGGCAGAGCGCCGCTGGGCGCGGTGAGCCCTGACGTGCGCGCGGCCTGCGAGAAAGCCATCCTCGAGTACGAACAGCACATGCACCGCTTCGAGACCTGGGCGGTCATGGCGCAGATGGACGAGTTTCTGCGTTCCATCAACAAGTGGTGGAGTACGGCTTCCCGTGCCGCGCTTTCTGGGGACGCTCCGCAAGACGACATCGTCCCCGTGTTGCGCGACGCGTTCCATTACCTGCGCTGCGCCCTCGTGCTCATGCACCCCATCGTGCCCCAGGGCACCGAGCTCGTTTTCGAGTATCTGAACATCGAGAGCCGTCATGCCGGCAAGTGCGATAGCGCGGGCTTTTTCTCGTGGGACCATATCTTCGAGCAGATCGACTTCTGGGCGGATGCATCCGAGAAGGAAGCGGGGTGGTTCACCTTGAAGGAAGTGCCGCCGCGCTTCGATTTCTTCAAGAAACACGAAAGCCAGTTCGAGTAGGGAAGGCAAGGGTTCGATGAGCGCCGAGAAACGTGCCGTGCCGCGTCTGTGCATCGTCTTGCCGTGCTACAACGAAGAGGAGGTGCTGCCCAGTACCATCGAGCAGCTCAGCGCCAAACTCTTGGCGCTTTCCGAAGCGGGCAGTATCAGGGCCGACTCGTTCGCTCTCTTCGTCGACGATGGCAGCAAAGACCGCACGTGGCGCATCATCGAGGCGACGTCGAAGCGCGACACGCGGTTCCAGGGCGTCAAGCTGGCCCATAACCGGGGGCATCAAAACGCGCTCGTCGCCGGCTACGAGCAGGCGCGGAACATCTGCGATGCATGTGTGAGCATGGACGCGGACCTGCAAGACGACCTCGACGCTATCGACCAGATGGTCGAGAAGTACCGTTCCGGCGCCGATATCGTGT
>CASDTD010000241.1 GCA_949283445.1 uncultured Coriobacteriia bacterium
GGTACTGGGGGAGGACGCGGTGCCGGTTACGGTCGAGGAGCGCACGGCGTTTCTGCTGCGACGTCGCATTGCCATGTGGGACACCATCGCCAGCTGCACGATCGAAGGTGCATCGGATGCGAGCATACGCGATGTCGTGCCCAACGACCTGTCATGCATTTTGGACGCCGCGCCCATACAGGCGGTGTTCACGACCGGTGCCAAGGCGACGCAGCTCTACGAGCGCTATCAGCTTCCCCTGACGGGCATCCCCGCGCATCGGCTGCCTTCGACGAGCGCGGCAAACGCCAGCTGGAACTTCGAGCGGCTGGTGGAGGCGTACGCCGTGGTGCGCGAGGCGCTTGAGAGGTGAGAGTTTGCGGTGCGTGCGGTCGAGAACATGCGCTGGGGCATAGTTCGTGCCTTGCGGATTGCCCCACCGCGCAGTTTTGTCCAGAAAATCGCCCATAATGGTCGAAAATGCGCGCGAGGGCATGCGTTGGGTTCTCGACGATTGCCCTACCGCGCAATCTCGTCCATGACCGCAGTCCCAATGGCCAAGAACGCACGCTGGGGTACAGACGAAGGGGCCGGCAACGCTTAATCGCGCTGTCGGCCCCGCATGATGTGCCCTCTGCTCCGCGCTCGTTACGCCCCCGCGTTCATCGCCTCGATTTCC
Organism: uncultured Coriobacteriia bacterium; assembly: GCA_949283445.1. The sequence continues at coordinate 659 of CASDTD010000241.1, forward strand.
TCGAGCGTGAACACCGGGCCGTCCAGGCAGATGAAGTGGCTGCCGATGTTGCAGCGCCCGCATTTGCCCACGCCGCACTTCATGCGCATCTCAAGCGTGGTGATGATTTGCCCGGGCTCATACCCCATCTTCAACAGGCTTTCGGTGCAGGTACGGTACAGCGAGGGACCGCCGCACACCACGGCGGCGCTGTTCTCGGTCACGGGCAGGTTCAGGCTCTCCAGAAACGGCGCCGTGTAGGCGACGGGTACGGGCGAGTCGTCCGGGCCGTGGTAGACGCTCACGTGCACGTCCATGTCGGGTACGCTCTTCCAGTTCTCGAAGAGGTCCTGCTTGCAGACGAGGTCTTCGTAGCTGCTCGCCGAATAGACCATGTCGATGTGCCCGTAGTCTTCGCGGTGCTTGATGCAGTACAGCAGAAACGAGCGCACCGGCGGCATGCCGATGCCGCCGCCCACGAAGAGCATGTCGCGCCCTTTGCACGATTCGTAGGGAAACCAGTTGCCGTACGGCCCGCGCACGCCCACCTGCGCGCCGATTTCGCAATCGTGCAGGTATTCGGTGACATGTCCGACTTTCTTGACGGTGAACTCCAGGTAGTCGTCGCCGTTGTCGGAAATGCAGAACATGCACTCGCCTTCCGAAATGAACGAGAGCATGCCGAGCTGTCCCGGCTTGGAGTCGAAGGGCTTCTTGCCGTCGAGCGTGGAAATCTTGAAGCTCTTGACGTCGGCGGTCTCCTCGACGATGTCGACGATCTTGCACACCTGCGGAATGAAGGGCTCGCCGCCACGTGCGCAGCCGTGCGAAATCTCGATTCTAGGCATGTGCGGCCTCCTTCGCGTATATGGCGTTCGCGCGCTCGATGAGCACCGTGATGTCGATGCCGACGGGGCAGTGGTCCATGCAGCGCCCGCACCCTACGCACAGAACCTTGCCGTAGCGGTCCT
>CASDTD010000242.1 GCA_949283445.1 uncultured Coriobacteriia bacterium
ACGCGCAAGTCGAGGTTGCAAAAGAGGAACAAGGCGAGGTCGAAGCGCGCCTCGACTATTGCAAGCAGGTGAAAGAGCGGCCCGAGCAGGCTGACGAGCTTGCCGCGCAAATCGCGCAGCGCGAGCAGCAAGAGCAGGAGATGCACGGCCAGATAGCGGAGCTTGCCAAGGTGCATGCCGCCAGCAAATCGTCGGCTGGCAAGGCGCGCAGGGCGGTTATCTTGGGCGCGATTGTCGTCGTGGTCGTCATCGTCGCCATTATCTGGGTGATGACGTCGCTGAACTAAGCGCCTCCCAAAAACGCGCTCGCGACGGGTCTATCTCGTGCAGGTGGGCCCGTTTTTCATCTGTCTACCTGCGAAAAGCGGTGCGGTGTCGTCTACACTGTCTCAAAGTCGTACAAAGGCGAAGAACGGTGTGTCCGGCGAAACGGGAAGGGTGTGCCCATGCAGAAGCTTGTCGGCGTAGACGAACGGTTGCCAACCAGGCTCGCCATACCACTTGGCATCCAGCATTTCATGTCCATGTTCGGGTCTACCGTGCTCGTCCCGATTCTCACGGGGCTTTCGCCGTCGCTTGCCATCATGTGTTCCGGCATCGGCACGATACTCTACCTGCTGGTCACCAAGAACAAGATTCCGAGCTATCTGGGCTCGTCGTTTGCGTTCATCGCCCCGATTTCGCTCATCGCCGCCACCGAAGGCATCCCGGCGGCGCTTTCGGGCATGATTGTCGCGGGCATCATCTACATGGTCGTCGCCGGTCTTATCAAGTTGGCGGGCACGGGCTGGCTCAACCGCATTCTGCCGCCGGTGGTCGTCGCCCCGGTCATCGTCGTCATCGGCTTAGGCCTTGCCGCGACGGCCATCAACATGGCCTTCCAGAACAGCGGCGACACGTTCTATGCTCCGGGCTTCGGCGTGGCCATGTTCACGCTTGCCTGCGCGGTTGTGTTCAACTGCTGTTTCAAGGGCATCGTGCGCACGATTCCCATCTTGCTTGCCATCATCTGCGGGTACGTGCTCGCCTGCATCTGCGGTATGGTCGATTTCCAGCCCATCCTGGACGCCGCATGGGTGGGCTTGCCTCAGCTCGTGGCCCCGCAGTTTTCCGTGAACGCCATCATCCTCATCGCGCCGGTCGCGTTCGTGGTCATCATCGAGCATATCGGCCATCTGCTTGTCGTCGGCGAGATTGTCGAGAAAGATTATCTGCCGCTGCTGCCGCGTTCCCTGTTCGGCGATGGTCTTGCCACGGCGTTCGCGGGCTGCGTGGGCGGTGCGCCCGCGACGACCTATGCGGAAAACATCGGCGTCATGAGCGCGACGAAGGTCTATTCGACGCAGATTTTCTGGTATGCAGCTGCTTTTGCCCTGCTCGTCGGCGGTTTCTGCCCCAAGGTGGAAGCGCTCATCAGCTCCATTCCCACGCCCGTCATCGGCGGTGTTTCGTTGCTGCTGTTCGGCCTTATCGCCACCAACGGCCTGCGCATGCTCGTTTCCAACCAGGTCGATTTCACGGAAAACCGCAACACGATGATCGTCTCGTTGGTGCTGGTCATCGGCATTGGCATGGAGACGAGCGGCGTCACCATTCCCATCGGCAACTACACGCTTCCCGGCATGGCCACCAGTGCGCTTCTGGGCGTCATCATGAACCTCGTGCTGCCCAAGCCCAAGCTTGACACGGGTGCCGTGGGCGGTGCGCCCATCGAGAAAGCGGATCCTGGCGAAGCTGCCGATGGCGGGCAGGCCGATGCGGATGCGTCGCCTGAAGCGCGGGCGGATGCGACGGGCCGGGACGAGCAGCCCGAACGCACGCCACGCGAGTAGCGTTCACCTGCCGCAACCGTGCCCCAGCATGCGGTTTTGGCCACAGGCGGCGTCGCGGTGGACGAAAACGCATGCGGGGGCATTCCTTGCGGCGATGTTTGGGTCAAGTCCATATTTGTGTGTAAATTTGCAATCGCCCGGTTCTGCTCGGCTCAGGCGGCCTTTCT
>CASDTD010000243.1 GCA_949283445.1 uncultured Coriobacteriia bacterium
GCAGACGGGCGCTCTGCGAGGCGGGCAGTTCAGGAATGTCCCGCTTGCTCGTGTCGAAGACGAAAAGGTCCTCGGCATCAAGCGGCGCGACATGCAACACGGCGCCGCTGGGCGTCACCACCATCGAGCTTCCCGAAAACACCGTGCCGTCCGCCGCACCGCACAGGTTCGCGCACGCGACAAAGGCGCCGTTGCCCGTGGCAAGCGCCGCTTGGCGCTCGAAGCTGCCGTGCGCAGCATCAAGGGCTCCATCATCCAGGTAGGTGTCCGCCGCGAGCTCCACGAGCAGGTCGACGCTCTCGAGCTGCGCCTCGGGCGGGAACTGCCCCTCTGCCAGCAAAGCGACCGTCGCATCGCCAATCTCCAGCACAGGAGCGTTGGATCCTTCTTCGACAGCGGGCACGTTCAACACGTCCACGTCGCCCCCGCTCACGATGCACAGCCCCAAGGCGCTGATGTGCTCGTCACCTTCCTCGGCCTGCAACAGGACCTCGGAGCCCACGACGGCAAGAAGTGGGCACGCCTGCGCGAACCGCGTCAAATGCGCCTGCGCGTCTTGCGCAAACGCCCACGACGACGCCAGCCCGGCAAGCGGCGCCCCGGTAAGGGCATATGCAGGGTACACGATGGCATCGGCGTCCTGCGACTCCGCCTCCTCCGCCGCAGCAAGCATCTTCTCCAGGTTGCCGTCTAGGTCCCCCACCGTGGGGTTCATCTGCGCGATTGCGATACGCATACGATCATCTCCATCCCGCGCGCCCTCGCGCGCGTCATCAGTAGTCGTCTGCCGCCGGGGAATTCATCCACGCCGAAAGAAACGCCTGATACTCCCCTGCCTCGACCGCCTCGCGCGCGCGACGCATCAAGTCGAGCAGGAAGTGCAGGTTGTGGATGGACAGCAAGATACCGCCGAGCATCTCGTCCATCTTCACCAAGTGCCTGATGTAAGCGCGCGTGTGGTTGCGGCAAACCGGACAGCTACATTGTGGGTCAAGCGGGGTGAAATCGTCTGTGAACTTTGCGTTACGCATGTTCATGCGGCCCTGAGAGGAAAACGCCGTGCCCATGCGCGCGGTGCGCGTGGGCAGCACGCAGTCGAACATGTCGATGCCGCAGGCCACGCCGCGCACGAGCGTCGTCGGGTTGCCGACGCCCATAAGGTAGCGGGGCTTGTTCTCGGGCAGCGCGCCGGCCACGGTTCCCAGCTGCGCGAGCATGATCTCGTGGTCTTCTCCCACCGAATAACCGCCGATGCCGAAACCCTCAAACGGCAGGTCCTTGATGCGGTCGACGGACTCCAGACGCAAGTCCTCGAACACACCGCCCTGCACGATGCCGAACAGCGCCTGGTCCTTGCGCGTGTGCGCGTCCAGACAGCGAACCGCCCAGTTGGCGGAACGCTCCACCGCAGCGGCGACGTCGGCCTTTTCGGCCGGATAATGCGTGCACTGGTCGAGCTGCATGATGATGTCGGCGCCAATGGCCTCCTGCACCCGCATGTTGTCCTCGGGCGTCCAGCGGTGCTTGCTGCCGTCGACGATGGACTTGAAGTTCACGCCGTCGGCGTCCAGCTGCAGCGTGTCAGCCAGACTGAAGATCTGAAAGCCGCCGCTGTCGGTGAGGACGGGACGGTCCCAGTTCATGAAACCGTGAATGCCACCCGCGCGCTCGATGATGTCGGTGCCGGGACGCAGATACAGGTGGTAGGTGTTCGCGAGGATGATCTGCGCGTTCAGGTCGTGCAGCTCGTCGTTGGTAACGCCCTTGACCGTGGCCTGCGTACCGACGGGCATGAAGATGGGCGTCTGGATGTCGCCATGGGGCGTGTGCAGACAGCCACGGCGGGCACCCGTTTTGGGGTCTTTGGCGATCAGGTCGAATTCGAACATGACTTGGGTATCCTCCTAGAGAAGCAGCATCGCGTCGCCGAAACTGAAGCAGCGGTACTCGTGCGCCTTGGCCTGCTCATACGCGTTCATGATGGTCTCTCGGCCGGAAAACGCACTTACCAGCATCATG
>CASDTD010000244.1 GCA_949283445.1 uncultured Coriobacteriia bacterium
CAAGACAACGAAGGCGTCTGACCGTAAAAAATGGCGATGACGAGAATGGCGATGATGTCGTCTGCCACGGCGAGCGTGGAAAGAAACACGCGCAGGCCGTTGGGCACGCGATCTCCCAGCAAAGCGAGAATGCCGAGGGCAAACGCGATGTCGGTAGCCGTCGGAACACCCCAGCCCTGCACGGTCTCGGGATTGCCCGCGTTGAACAGCAGGTAGATTCCGATAGGCGCCACGACGCCCCCAACTGCAGCGATGATGGGAAGGGCAGCCTGACGTACGTTGGTGAGCTCTCCTACCGTCATCTCGTATTTGATCTCTAGCCCGACAAGCAAGAAGAACACGGCCATGAAGATATCGTTGATGATATGGGCAAGCGACATCTCCGCCGTCGCCTCCCCGAAACTGACAGCGACATGCGTATGCCAGAAATGCAGGAACGCGTCGTAGGCCGGCGTATTGGCCACCACGAGCGCGACGATGGCGGCAAGCAGCATGATGCCGGCGGCTTTCGTGGACGAGCGCGTGAAGCGCACAATACGGCCGTAACGCCGTTGATGGCCGTGCACCTCGTCGATGTAGATGCGGTGGGAATCGCTCATGACATGCTCGCATTCGTCCGTGCCCGATACGCACTCACATGCTCAAGCATACCGCATACAGATGGAACGGGCGACCGATAAGAGAGCGGTCGGCCACACGAGCATCCTCATTTGCGCTGCGCCGTAAACGCCTCGAAGATATCGAAGAGCTCCATTTTCGTATGTATGTCGAGTTTCGTATATATGTTATGAATATGCGTCTTGACCGTGCCAGGCGCGATGAAAAGCCGCTCTGCGATATAGGCGACGTTACGCCCCTTCAACAGCAGCTCGAAAACTTCCATCTCCCTGTTCGACAGGTGGAAGTTCCCGGCAAACTGCTCGACCAGATCGTCATGATGAGCGCAATCGGGCTGGCTTTGCGTCGTCAGCTGCTCGTAATGCGCCTGGTCTTCGGCAACCCCGTGCATGACGAACAGCTCGCGGTCGGTGAACACAATCGTCGCCGTCAGCACGACGACGATGAAAGCGAGCACGAGGGCGACGTGCGCCAGGGCGCCTGCCCACACCAACGCCGGGAGAACGAACGAGCCTATCGACCAGCCCGCAATAAGGCCGAGCGTCGTCCCGCAACGAGCGCAACAGAACATGCGCACCAAAGAGACGTTGCGTTGCTTTGCGGCATTGCAGAAATCGTTGAGCGCGGAAACCTCGAACATGAGGTAGGCGAGCATGATGAGCAGCCCAGCGAGAAACGAGCCCGCCTGTCCATCGATCACGAGCAGCACGAACCCGAAGGCGAAAAGCAAAGGGACGACCTTGTAAAGCACGTACGCGTTTTGAAACCGCTTCAGGCGCAAGATAATCGCATACCCTATGCCCAACGGCAGACAGCACAGTGCTTCTATGAGAGAGCCGGGCAGTCTGACCTGCACGGCACCCTGGAACAACAGGCTGTACAGCAGCCCGAGCAGCGCCGCATACAGCCCCAGCGCGACGGTCAGGCGCACAAGATAGGGAAACATACCCCTGTCGTCGCTGTCGCGCAACCTGGCCTCGTCGGCTTGCCGGGACCTCGACATCGAGCCGCTTTCGCTGTAGAGACGCCAGGACAGCACGAACGACACGACGGAGGCAGCAGGGAGAAACGCGGAAATCAGGACTTTTAGATCCTGTGACATATTCGCCGTCGCAAGGCAGACCAGTCCGCCAATAGCATAGGAAAGCGCCATGTAAACCGCCGTCTCCCCCACACGCATGGCACCGAAGAAGCAAAGCCACAGCACGAAGAGCAGCGCATCCACTAAGGCAACGAGCAAAACGCCACCGCCGGCAAGTTCCGCAGACTTCAGCAGCAGCACTGCAGCAACGCCACCCGCCGCACACACAACGAGCAGTATCTGCCGCCAGATATCGGAGGTTACCCGTGTGCCCAAGGCGAGCAGCACGACGACGAAGACGAGACGCAAGAAGAGTTCAGGCAGTTCGAAGGGAGCGCCGGCAAACTCCACGCGCCCGAAGACGGGCGAAGGAGACACGCCCACGAGGAAAAGCCATGCCCAGTACAAGCCGAAGCCAAGCAGCCGCAACGGGAAGACCTGCCCCGCTCGAAACTCCCCCATAGCCTACCCCCTCATATTCGGCCTTCGTGCGTTTTGCCCTCCATCGAAACCACATGCCCCATGCTACTAATCCACGCTCGATACACCATAAACCAAACGATAGAGATTACGGTTTACGCCGTTTGGATTCTGTTTCTAACCCTCATCATGCACGTACCCTGCATGCATGATGGTGCTTCGGGCCTAGGCAAACCGAAGAGCCGCTATCCGACACGAGGAGAGAGGACAGACCATGAGCGAGGACACACATGGCAAGACCGTATACCGAGGCATAGCCTGGTCCGCGTTCGCGTGCAGCGCCAACACGTCTGCAGTCGACGTAAAGGATGGAAAGATCATCCGCATACGTCCCTTGCACTATGACGAGGTGAGCACAGAAGAGGAACGCAAGCCCTGGAAAATCGAAGCACGCGGAAAAGTCTTCGAACCCGGGGACAAGACGTTGATTCCGCCGCTTTCCATCAGCTATAAGAAACGCATCTATTCGAAGAATCGCATTCTGCATCCCCTGAAGCGCATCGACTGGGACCCGAACGGAAAGCGCCACCCCGAAAACCGCGGCAAAAGCAAGTTCGTCCGCATCTCCTGGGACGAGGCCTGCGACCTCATCGCCGCCGAAATCAAACGCGTCCACGACACTTACGGGCCGCTGGCCATCTTGTGCCAGGCAGACGGGCACGGCGAGACGAAGGTCGTGCACGCGCCACACGGCTGCCAGGCGATGATGCTCGAGCACTGCGGCGGCTACACGCTACAGGCGCGCCAACCGGACAGCTGGGAAGGCTGGTACTGGGGCGGCAAGCACATATGGGGCATGGAACCTGTGGGCATGCAGGTCAACCAGATGAACCTTTACAAGGACATCTGCGAACATGGCGATGCGATCATGTACTGGGGCTGCGATCTGGAGACCACGCCCTGGGGCTGGGGCGGACAGCAGCCGAGCCGCATGGCCTACTTCCTGTCCGAGCTCGGCTTGAAGACCTTCTTCGTCTCCCCCGACCTCAACTACACGGGTGCTTGCCACAAGGGCAAGTGGATTCCCGTCCTGCCCAACACGGACGCGGCTCTGCAGCTTGCCATCGCGTACGTGTGGATCACGGAAGGCACCTATTACAAAGACTATATCGAAACGCACACCATCGGCTTCGACTGGTTCGAGCGCTATGTCCTGGGTGGCGAAGACGGTATTCCCAAAACTCCGAAATGGGCTGAGGAGAAATGCGGCGTGCCGAGCTACACCATCAAGGCGCTCGCCCGTTACTGGGCCAAGCACGCCGTGTCCATCGGGCATGCCGACGGCGGCGGCATGATCCGCTCGCCGTTTTCCGCCGAGCCCGCGCGTCTCGAAGTCATCTTGCTCGCCATGCAGGGGCTGGGGCGCCCCGGCACCGGCCAGCTGCATTTCATCGAGTTCGGGCAGTTCGGATTCGACGAGTGGAACCCCATGCCGCGATCGGAGAAATACTTCGAGGTCCCCGGTGCCTATCACGGCTGGATGGAGACCATCGGCCATCAGGCGTTCGTCCCCAAGACCATGATTCCCCAGGCGCTCACGCTGCCCGAAGGAGAGAAGCTGCGCTGGCATGGGCACGTGGTCTGCACCGCGCCCCGTCAAGACCAGTTCGAGCCGTTCGAGTTTCCCATCGACGGCGCCCCGCTGATTCACATGATTATGTCCGACTCGCCCAGCTGGACGACCTGTTGGAACGGCGGCTACGCGATGCAAGACGCCCTGCGTAACGAGCGCATCGAATGCATCGTCTCACAGCACCCCTGGTTCGAAAACGACGCCGTCTTCGCCGACATCATCCTGCCCGTGAGCACGATGTTCGAGGAAAAGGATATCGCGGTCGACAACTGGACCGGCCAGTTCAACATGATGTACATCCAAGACGACTGCATCGAGCCTTTGGGCGAATCGAAAAGCGACTGGGAATGCGCCATCGAAATCGCCAAGAAGCTCGAGAAATACGGCGGCGTCTACGAGAACCTCGTCGAGCGTTACACCGAGGGTAAAGACGTCGACGACTGGATCAAAGCGGGCTTCGAGAGCGCGAACGCCGAAAAGCTCATGGACTACGAGGAGTTCGCCGAGAAGAAGATGTGCCTCGCCCCCACCGCCGACGGCTGGGAAAACGATCCCGTCGGTCTGACTGCCTGGTACGAGGACGCCGCCAAACAGCCGCTTTCCACGCCCACGGGCAAGATAGAGATCTACTCGACGGGACTTGCCGAGCATTTCCCCGACGACAAGACGCGCCCCATCGTGCCGCACTGGATCGAGGAAAGCGACGAGCTCAAAGAGCGCCTGAGCTGCGAGCGCGCGAAAGACTACCCGTTCTTGCTCGTGACGAACCACCCGCGTTGGCGCGTCCATTCTGAACACGACGACGTCACCTGGCTGCGCGAAATCGAGACCTGCAAGGTGGAAGGCCCCGATGGGTACCTGTACGAGCCTCTATGGATAAACCCGAAAGATGCGGGCAAGCTTGGCCTGAAAAACGGCGATGTCGCGCGCATGTACAACGAGCGCGGCAGCGTCTTGGGCGGCGTCATCGTGAGCGAGCGCATCATGCCCGGCGCGGTTTACCAAGACCACGGCGCGCGCGTCGACGCCATCGTCAGCGGCAAGGGCGGGCTGGACCGAGGCGGTGCCAACAACCTCATCTGCCCGGAAGCGACGGCTTCTGAAAACACGGCGGCAGAGGCGACCAACGGCTTTCTCGTCAACGTCGAGAAAATCGACGTCTTCAAACTCGCCGAAGAACACCCCGAGGAATTCGGCCGCGCGTACGACCCGGCAGAGGGCCTGCAGGTAAGCGCCTGGATAGTCGAAGAGCAGTAAGGGAGAGAAATGATGAAAGCGTTCGTATTCGACCTGAGCAAGTGCAACGGCTGCCACAACTGCCAGATCGCCTGCAAAGACGAGCACGTCGACAACGACTGGTCCCCCATCGCCAGGCCCCAGCCCGACACCGGGCAGTTCTGGTGCAAGGTGGACGAAGAGGTCTGCGGCAGCGTGCCCCACGTGCGCGTCAACTACACGCCGCACCTGTGCAATCACTGCGCCGATGCCCCTTGCATGAAGGCGGCACCCGAAGCCGTCTACCGCCGCGACGACGGGCTGGTCATCGTCGACCCGGAAAAGGCGAAGGGCAACAGGAAGCTCGTGGATTCTTGCCCCTATGGCGCCATCTACTGGAACGAGGAGCTTGAGATTCCCCAAAAGTGCACGGGCTGCGCGCATTTGCTGGACGACGGCTGGAGCGTCCCACGCTGCGTGGACGCCTGCGCCACCGGCGCACTGCGTTTCGGCGATGTGGAGGATTTCGGCGACGAGCTGGAGAATGCGGAAGTGCTCCATCCGGAGTTCGAGACCCAGCCGCGCGTCTACTACCTGAACAAGCCCAAGCGCTTCATCGCGGCGACGGTCGTCGACATCGACGCCGATGAAGTCGTCGATGGC